>CALIFM010000206.1 GCA_938021685.1 uncultured Gammaproteobacteria bacterium
TAACAGGTTCCACGGGTAGGCCCTTACGCGTTCGCCCCAGGGGCGGCCTGCCATGGCCTTTTCAAAGTTGCCATTGAGCTGCATCAACACCCGCATGATAATGCGGCCCCAGTCAATCAACAGTAGCGCTGCGCAAAAGCTCAGCAAGCAAAACAGCGCCAGCATCCCCACTGAAAACCAAAAGGTTTGCAGCGGAATGAGTGGCTCGTGGATAAACACAAATAACACCGTGGCGGCAAATGAGGTGATGGAAATAATCCGCACAAAGGCCGTCAGACAGTCGTTCACTAAGGCTCGGTCATGAGATAATGTATACAGCATTTTGATCATGATTTAATCTGAGAGTTTTATGCTGTTTTGCTTAAACCGCCACTTGGCTTGTTTGTAGTTCGGTTAGGTCTGCCATTTAATGTTTGTCTAGTCATCAGCAACTTTTTCATAATTTCGCGAAGTGACTAAAGCTTGTTTGACTCAAGTATTTTAATGAGGTGCCTAGCAATTAATTAGCTTGCCATTACGCCATATTCCCATTGAAATGTTACTAGAGTTTTGTGCTGCTACGGTAACAGCTTCATCAACGCTTTTGCCTTCTATAAATATTTCTAGCAAGAGGCCAGTTACAAAGTGAGTTGACCAACGTAAATCAAAAGCGCCAGGTGGGGCAATCACTTCGGTTACATTTGTCGCCTTGCTTAAATTACTAGCAAGTTTTTTGCAGCCACTATGACAGCAAAGTGAAATGATAGATAGCGGTGTAACATGCATATCAGCGCCTAAGAAACCAGCTATTTCATGGCCCCCTATCGGATTTGGCTGATTTAAAAACCTAAGCCCATCTTCTGCGCCATGCCCAAATAAAATCATATGAGAATATCTGCTTCGATAGACCTTCATATACTCGGAGAACTCAACCGTTGTTCTAAAAATTTCGTGGGTGACTGGTATATCGCAAGCTGAAAATAATGATGTCACACTATAGAAAATTGCATCCGCTGCGCTTATCAAAGTATGCTCTTCTCTTTCGCTTCCAATATGAATAAGCAAAAACCCAGGATTTCTTATAATGTCACTTTCATTGAAAGTAGTTTCAGTAGTGACATCTAAAAATGTACCATCTTCTTGTTCAATGGCTTGAACTGATACAATTGGACAAAACTCTTTATGGGCTGGAATTAATCTGCTTGGTATAAAAGCCTGAAACTGTCGTCTTTGCTGCCCTTCGTTTGGATTCATTTTGCTAGTATGAAACTAGCGAAGCTAGCCGCACTTACTATCCCCACAATTCAAACAAGTCAAACACCCGTCCATCATCACCGCAGAAAGATTATTGCATTTGTTGCATAAGCTGGCGCCCGCGGGGAAGTTGCCATCTACGGGGTTATCACCGTCGGCCTCGGCGCTGCTTTTTTGCGCCGCGTCGTATTCGGCGCGCTTGGCGTCCACTAGGGCTTGCTGATGCACGTCCAGCTCGTTATCTTTAATCATGCCGATCATCTTCATGTGGGTTTCAATGGCGTCGCCAATCTCGGCCACCAAAGACGGAACAAACTTACCGCCTTTTTTAAAGTAACCGCCTTTGGGGTCGAACACGCTTTGCAGCTCTTTCACCAAAAAGGTGGCGTCGCCGCCTTTGCGAAACACCGCCGAGATAATCAGCGTGAGCGCCGAGATCCACTGGTAGTGATCCATGTTTTTGCTGTTGATGAAAATCTCAAACGGGCGGCGTTTTTCATACGGTGTTTTGGGGTTTAGCACCATGTCGTTGATGGTGACGTAAAACGCATGCTCCGACACCGGTGTTTTGATTTTATAAGTGCTGCCCACCAGCATGTCGGGGCGCAGCACCTTTTCGTGCATCTGCACAATGGTGGCGCCGCCTTCCGGCACCGGCTTTTCCGCAATCTGCGTTTGGCTGCTGCCATCGGTGGCTGGCTCAGGCTTTTGTTCGGGAGCGGTACTTGCCTGCGGCAAGTCTTCTTTAACCTGATATGAGACTATTTTCTTTTCTATCTTAACCATTTTTTCTAGTGCGCTAAGCGCGCTTCTTCTTAAAATTTGTTTAATGCCTTAGTGTGATGGTTTTATCACCACACCTTGATAAAAGCACATTGCTAAACCAGCGTTGCCCTAATGCGCGGCCCCGTATTTGAAATCTGCATTAGTTATAGCGGCGCGGCACAAAAGCGGACTGTATCCGCTAGAAGCGGCCGTAATAGCCTTCTTTAAGGGCGTCGTATAAATTGGCGGCGGTGTGCATTTCGCCGTCGTATTCAATTTCTTCACTGCCTTTGACTTCCACCGTTTCGCCGTTTTCAAGGGTGAACTGATAGGTGGTGGCGTCCAAGTCTTTGTCTTGAACCAGCACGCCTTGGAACACTTCTGGGTTAAAGCGAAAAGTGGTACAACCTTTCAGGCCCTTTTTCCAAGCGTACATATAGATGTCTTGGAAGTCGTCAAACGGGAAGTCGGTTGGCACGTTGGCGGTTTTACTGATGGACGAATCCACCCATTTTTGCGCCGCCGCTTGCACGTCCACATGTTCACGTGGGGTGATGGTGTCGGCCGACATAAAATAATCAGGCAGGCCGCTGTTGCCTTCGTCGTCATAAGGCTGGGCATCGCTGTCCACATAGTGGCGGTAAGCCAGTAACTCATACGAGGTAACGTTCACCTTTTCTTTGCTCTTCTTGCCTTCGCGAATCACGTTGCGGCTGTACTCGTGCGAGAACGACGGCTCAATGCCGTTGCTGACATTATTCGCCAGCGACAGACTGATGGTGCCGGTGGGCGCGATCGAGCTGTGATGAGTATAGCGGCAACCGTGCTTGGCCATGCGCTTGCGCAGTTCTTTCGGGAACTTGGCCATGTAATGGCTGTAATTGGCCAGCAGCACACGCCCTTCCACTTTATCGCCTAGCTTGTAGCCATCGGCTTTAAGCTCAGGACGCTTAAGCAGCATTTGTGGGGTGACTTCGTGCTTTTGCTTCAGCACCGGTGCCATGCCCTTTTCTTGCGCTAGCTCAATGCCCACTTCCCAGCCGACTTCGGCCATTACTTTGGCCACTTCTTCGGTAAAGGCTAGCGAATCTTCGCTGCCGTATTTCATTTTCAGCATGGTCATCGCCGAACCCAGGCCCAAAAAGCCCATGCCGTGGCGGCGCTTGCTTAAAATTTCGTCGCGCTGGCGCTCCAGCGGTAAGCCGTTGATTTCGACCACGTTATCCAGCATGCGGCTGAACACGGCAACCACTTCGCGGTAGCCTTCCCAGTCAAATTCGGCGTCTTCGGTGAAGGGGTCAGTAACGAATTTGGTCAGGTTGACTGAACCGAGCAAGCAACTGCCATAAGGCGGCAGGGGTTGCTCGCCGCAAGGGTTGGTGGCGCGAATGTCTTCGCAAAACCAGTTGTTGTTCATCTCGTTGATGTGGTCAATGAGGATGAAGCCCGGCTCGGCGTATTCATAGGTGGATGACATGATGACGTTCCACATATTTTTGGCGGGCAGGGTTTTGTACACGCGGCAAGCCACCTCGCCTGCTTCGTTGGTGATGTGGCGCTCTGGGTCCGTCCACTGGCGGTAGACGATGCGTTCTTTTTTATCGTCTACTTCATCTTGAGTGGCGGGGAAGACCAAGTCCCAGTTTTCCTCATTTTCTACTGCGCGCATGAAGTCATCAGTGATCAGGCACGACAAATTAAATTGGCGCAAGCGGCCGTCTTCGCGCTTGGCCTTCATGAAGTCCATTACGTCGGGGTGGGTGATGTCAAAGGTGCCCATTTGCGCGCCGCGTCGCCCACCGGCAGACGAAACCGTAAAACACATGGCATCGAACACGTCCATGAAAGACAAGGGGCCAGATGTGTAAGCACCAGCGCCGCTTACAAATGCGCCTTTAGGCCGCAAGGTAGAGAATTCATAACCTATGCCGCAGCCCGCTTTTAGAGTCAGGCCTGCTTCGTGTACGCTGTGCAAAATACCGTCCATAGTATCTGGAATGCTACCTGATACAGTGCAATTGATGGTGCTAGTGGCAGGCTTATGTTGCTGCGCGCCGGCGTTAGATATAATACGCCCGGCTGGAATTGCGCCGTGTTTCAGCGCCCATACAAAACGCTCTAGCCAGTGCTTGCGCAGTTTGGGTGTGGCTTCCACTTTAGCTAGGGCCTTGGCCACGCGCAAATAAGTGTCTTCAACGTCTTTATCCAGTACCTTGCCTTCCTTGGTTTTCAGTCGGTACTTTTTATCCCAAATGTCTAAAGAGGCACTTTGGAATTCGATAGCTTGGTTGATGTCTTTTATTGATTCTGTGGTTTCTTGCTTGGCATGTTGTTTGGCCATGTGTGTCAATTATCTGTTGTTTGTTGTTTTCTATTGCTTTGCGATTGCTGCAAAACGCTTCGTTGTTGTCATCTTGTTGTCATTTTTGTCTGCTAGTTTTATCCCAGCAGATTTGCTAGCTAAGCCAAAGCCAGTTTTGTCAGCACTTATAAAGCTTCAAGCTTGCCAGATATGCCCTTAAGGCACTAGCTAGACCAATTTGCTTAAATGTTGACGAAAAAAGCAATTTGAGCCACTTAATTTGGCTTTGCACGTTGTTTTTTAATGCCGCAAGGCAAATCTTTCAAAAAGCCTTGGCATACAGATCAAGCACTTATATTTGGTAGCTAATAGCTTGCTGTAATAAATCTGTAAGCCTGCCCCAAAAAACTATATCTTGTATGCGAGACAGGATTATGCCCCTATATATGGTATTCGTCAATGCATCTTGGGAGTTTATAATAAAATACCTATGTAGCTGATAAATGGCTTATAACGTCGCTGAACGGTCAAGCTTTCACAAGGAAATGACGATAAATAGCTGCTAGTTGCAGCGAAAAAAGTGAAATTAATTTAAAAAAACCTAGCCAGACGCTTTGGTATAAATAATAATCATGCCCTAGCTAACTAATTTTCATAGTAGTCACCCTATGAGCAAGCCAAGTTCCCCAAGTTCAACTGGGCAAACCGACCCCAGTTTTCTGCACGGCGCCAACGCGCACTACCTTGATCAACTTTTTGCGCAGTACCAGCAAGATCCTTCTAGCGTAAGCGAGCATTGGCAAAGTGTGTTTGCTAATTTAGCCGATGTGCCCTCTGATTCTTTGCCGAATGATGTAAGCAGTGGCTCAAGTGGGTGGGTTGAAAGTGCGTTTCACAAGCAAGCACAGGTAACGCAGTTAATAGATAATTATCGTCGGATTGGTCACCTGTTGGCCGATATTGATCCGCTTGGCTCGATGCCACGTGGCAATGCTGATGAGCTGGCGCTGGAATCGCATGGTTTGTCGGAGCAAGACATGGATTCAGATTTTGATTCAGGCAATTTGGCTGAAGGTGGCCGTAAAACCTTGCGTCAGATCATCGACCACGCCAAGAAAATTTATTGTGAATCCATCGGTTTTGAATACCGCTATATCACCAATGTTGAGCAACGCGAATGGCTGCGTACTCAGATTGAAACCAACCCCGTGCGCCCTGCGCGTGACGCCGCCACTCGCATAGAGACGTTGGCCAAGTTGACCGCGGCTGAGGTGATGGAGCAGCATTTGCATCGTAAATATGTAGGCCAAAAACGCTTTTCTTTGGAAGGTGGTGATGCGTTGATTCCCATGATGTCCACCTTGATTCAAGGTTGCGGTAAGCAAGGTGTAAAGGAAATGGTCATCGGCATGGCCCATCGTGGTCGCTTAAATATGTTGGTGAACATCTTGGGCAAGTCGCCAGCTGAATTGTTTGCTGAATTTGAAGGTAAATACACCATAGACGATGACAGCGAAGTGGGTGATGTGAAATACCATAATGGCTTTTCATCAGACATCCAAACGCCAGGTGGCAATATGCATGTAGCGTTGGCGTTTAACCCCTCACACCTTGAAATTGTGAGCCCTGTTGTGGAAGGTTCAGTGCGTGCTCGGCAAGAGCGGCGTGATGATAAAAAGCGCGAACAGGTGGTTCCGGTGGCCATCCACGGTGACGCGGCTTTTGCTGGTCAAGGCGTGGTGATGGAAACCCTGAACATGGCGCTTACTCGTGGCTATGGTACGGGCGGCACAGTACATATTATTGTTAATAATCAAATTGGCTTTACCACCAATGCGCTGGATGCGCGTAGCACCTTATATTGCACTGAAGTGGCGAAGATGGTGCAGGCGCCGATTTTGCATGTCAATGGTGATGATGCAGATGCAGTAGTTGATGCCATGGAGCTAGCATTGGCTTATCGCTGTAAGTTTCATCATGACGTAGTCATTGATCTTATCTGCTACCGTCGCCATGGCCATAATGAGGCTGACGAGCCGGCACTAACGCAGCCGATAATGTACAAGACTATTCGCAGCAAAGCGACTCCGCGCGCCCTATATGCTAGCAAGCTAGAAAGTGAAGGTGTGTTGGAAGCGGGTCAAGCGGATGCAATGGTCACCACTTATCGTGATCAGCTTGATAACGATCAAGTTTCAGCAGGGCAAGTGATCAACCCCAACAAAAGCGCTGATATGGTCAACTGGGGCAAATATAACGGCAAAGCCTGGGACGAAAAGGTCGATACTACCGTCAGCGCTAAAGATATTGCTAGCATTTCCAAGAAATTATTAAGCTGTGTTCCCGATGATTTTGGTATGCACCGCAAGATTGAAGCAATCTATAAAGAGCGCATTGATATGGCGCAAGGTAAGGTGCCGATGGATTGGGGCTGCGCTGAAACTTTAGCTTATGGTACGCTAATTAAAGAAGGTCACTCGGTACGCCTGTCAGGCCAAGATTGCGGTCGCGGCACTTTTTCGCACCGGCATTCTGTGGTGCACAATCAAAAGATCGCTGATTCATTTGTGCCTTTGCGACAAATTCCGAAAAAGCCCAAGCAGTTTTTAGTGATCAACTCACTGCTTTCAGAAGAAGCGGTGCTGGCGTTTGAATACGGTTATTCCACCACTGACCCCGAAACTTTAGTAATTTGGGAAGCGCAATTTGGCGATTTTGCTAACGGTGCACAAGTGGTGATCGACCAGTTCATTGCCAGCGGCTTTTCTAAATGGCGGCGGGTCAGCAACCTCACTTTATTTTTGCCGCACGGTCAAGAAGGCCAAGGGGCCGAGCATTCTTCGGCGCGGCTAGAGCGCTTTTTACAATTATGCGCTGGCACCAATATGCAAGTATGTGTGCCGACCACGCCTGCGCAGGCGTTTCATATGATTCGTCGTCAAATGCTGCGTTCCTTCCGTCGTCCGTTGATTGTGATGACGCCTAAAAGCCTGTTGCGGCATAAGCTCGCGGTGTCGAGCGTAGAAGATTTAACAGGGGGGCAGTTTCATGTGGTCATCCCTGAAATTGCTAAGCAAACTAAAAAGAATGTGCGCCGTGTGCTGGTCTGTTCAGGAAAGGTGTATTACGATCTATTAGAAGAGCGTCGTAGCCAAAAAATTAACGATATCGCCATTCTTCGAGTGGAGCAACTACATCCTTTTCCAGAGGTGGCTTTGCGCAAGGCCTTAAAGCCCTATGCGCATGTTAAAGACATTGTATGGTGTCAAGAAGAGCCGCAAAACCAAGGTGCGTGGTATCAAATTCGCCATCATCTTAACAATTGCATGCCTGAAGGCACGCGGGTGAAATATTGCGGCCGAAATTCAATGCCTGCCCCAGCCGTTGGCTATTACGGTTTATTTTTGGAGCGTCAGCGTAAGTTGGTGCTGAGTGCCCTGATGCTGGACAACGCCTAGGCCTTTTATTCTGAACCCTTTATTTAAGCGATCACTAGAACTTATTAAATTATGTCTATCGAGATTAAAGTACCCGCCCTACCTGAATCTGTGGCCGATGCAACTATATTACAATGGCACAAGAATCCAGGTGATTTTGTAAAACGCGACGAGAATTTGGTTGATTTAGAAACCGATAAAGTCACCCTTGAAGTGCCTGCCCTCAGCGATGGAGTGCTGGTCGACATCCGTGCTGCGGTGGGGGATGTGGTGAGTGATGACGACTTATTATGCTTGTTTGAAGAAGGTGCAGCAGCACCAGCTAGCGCGGCCCCTGAGGAAGCTGCCCCTGCCCCTGCTGACTCGGCTGCAAGCGACGCACAAAGCGATCCGGTTTACGGCCCAGCGGTGAAGGCGCTGCTAACCGAGCATGGTTTGCAGGCGTCTAGCATTGCAGCCACAGGTAAGAACGGGCGTCTACTTAAAGAAGACGTGCTTGCGCATTTAGCCAATGCCGATGCTCCGAGCGCTTCTGCGGAGACACCTGCTGTCAATGCGCCGGTACCCGTTGCGAAGAAGACAAGCGCGCCAAGCGAAGAGCGCGCCCAAAGCCGTGAACCCATGAGCCGCTTGCGGCAAACGATTGCCAAACGCTTAGTCAGCGCGCAGCAAACCACCGCTATGCTAACCACTTTTAATGAGGTGGACATGAGCGCAGTGATGGCACTGCGCGGCAAGTATAAAGAAACCTTTTTAGAGCAGCATGAAACTAAGCTAGGCTTTATGTCATTTTTTGTTAAAGCTTCGGTGGCGGCCTTGCAGCGCTTTGAAATGGTCAATGCCTATATTGATGGCACCGATGTGATCAAGTCTAATTATTGTGACATTGGTATTGCTGTGTCGTCTAAGCGGGGTCTTGTAGTGCCGATCATTCGTGACGCACAAGAGCGTAACTTTGCGGATATCGAGAATGAGATCCGTGATTTCGGTGGTCGCGCGCAATCGGGTGGCTTGTCCATGGATGAGCTCACTGGCGGTACTTTCACCATCACCAATGGCGGCATTTTTGGCTCCATGCTGTCGACCCCAATTTTAAACCCGCCCCAAAGTGCTATCTTGGGCATGCACGCCATTCAACAGCGCCCGGTCGCGATAGACGGCGAGGTGGCAGTGCGACCGATGATGTATCTGGCCTTGTCGTACGACCACCGCATTGTGGACGGCAAAGAGGCGGTGCAATTCTTAGTGTCGATCAAAGACAGCATTGAAGACCCCACTCGTCTATTGTTAGATTTGAAATAACCGCGCAGCATCGCTGTATAACACTCAATTGAATAGAGCTTATTTAGCAAACATGGCAAAAAATTTTGACGTAATCGTAATTGGAGCAGGTCCAGCAGGTTATGTGGCGGCGATTCGCTGCGCGCAGTTGGGTTTAAGTACCGCTTGCATTGACCAGTGGGAAGTAGACGGTAAAGGCGTGTTGGGCGGTACTTGCTTAAACGTAGGCTGTATTCCGTCGAAAGCCTTGCTGGAAACAGCAGACTTGTTTCATAAAGCGCAGCACAAAATGCAAGGCCATGGCATTAAAGTCAGCAAGCCCAGCATTGACATTGCAGCGATGCAAGCGCGCAAGCAAGAACTGGTGCAAAAGCTAACGGGCGGCGTTGCACAGCTGTTTAAAGCGCATAAGATTACAGCGTTTTATGGCCATGGTCGTTTGATGGCGGATAAAAACGTAACGGTAGTTGACAGTAAAACTAATAAAGTTAGCGACACGTTGACTGCAAAAGACATCATTATAGCCACTGGTAGCACGCCTATTGAGCTGGGCAGTATGCCGTTTGACCATAAATCAATACTCGATTCAGAAGACTTATTAGCGCTTGATGCAGTCCCTAAAAAGCTCACTATTGTTGGTGCAGGTGTAATCGGTTTGGAGCTTGGCAGTGTGTGGAATAACCTCGGCAGTGACGTGACCTTGCTGGAAGCGACGGATAAATTTTTGCCGATGGCCGAGCCAGCGATTGCACGTGAAGCAGCGCGCGTGTTTAAAGCCGATGGCCTTAAAGTTGAGCTGGGTGCGATGGTGAAGAAAGCCACCAAGAGCGGCAAGTCACTAACGGTAGAATATGAACAAGGTGGCAAGACACATAAGATTAAAACCGACAAACTGGCGGTGTTAGTGGGTCGCAAGCCCAACACAGTAGACTTATTAGCACCTGATTGTGGCGTGGACCTTGATGAGCGCGGTTGTATCGCTGTGGACGAATATTGTCAAACCAAGGTGCCTGGTATTTGGGCCATTGGTGACGTGGTGCGTGGGCCAATGTTGGCGCATAAAGGTTCGGAAGAAGGTGTGCATGTCGCCGAAGCGATTGCGGGTAAAGGCAAGCATGCGCTAGATTTGAACTGTGTGCCGTCAGTTATTTATACCCATCCTGAAATTTCTTGGGTGGGCAAAACCGAAACCGAGCTTAAAGAAGCAGGTGTGGCTTATAACAGCGCTAATTTCCCGTTTGCTGCGTCTGGTCGCGCTCTGGCCTCTGGCAGTGGCAGTGGACAAATTCGAGTGCTGGCCGATAAACAAACCGATCGCATTTTAGGTGTGCATATGATTGGTGAGCACACCTCTGAAATACTGGCCGAGGCGGTGTTTGCAATGCAATACCAAGCCAGCGCCGAGGATTTGGGCCGTACTATCCATGCCCACCCTACTTTGAGCGAAGCACTTAAAGAAGCAGCACTTGGTATCAGCAAAAGCGCCATCCACAAAAAATAGCCCTCACGGAGGGCTTTTATTTGTTTGATCCGGGAGTTTCCAAATAGCCGCTTGTGGTGGCTAGAACGGTAGGCTGGTTTCGGTGTAGTCGGCCGGTACGCTAAAGTCATCTGGCGCTAGAGCCGTTTGTTCAATACTGGCCAAGCGCGCTTGGGTTTTGGGCTCGGTTACATCCGCACCAATCACAAAGCCCCCTAAGTCCTGTTTGGGTAGTGTTGGAATGACTACGCCTAGTTGCGCTATTAAGCTGCCAGCTTGAGTAGAGATGCTTTGCCCAAAGGCAACCAGCGACTTCAGCGTGGCGCTTTCTTGTTCACCAATTGGCAGGCTATCGCGCACGCATAGTTTGGTTTGCACAGTTTCGCCCTTTTTTACTTGATGAATGTTACAAGAGAGACCAGCAATGTTGATTTGTTGGCCGGTTGAAGCAATGGTGACGGCTTCGGTTGTGCCTAGTCCGTTGTCAAGTCCGACCGATTTAAGTACGTCGCCTAGCACACCGCCTTGTGTTTTAGCTATCTCGCCCATTGATTTAACTAGTTGGGTCATCTGATTGATGGTGGCTTGGTTGATGACAGTATAGCTTTTTTGGCCATGCTCTAGCAGCGTGAATGATTGCGCGCTTGCGTCAAATAACACTTGGCTGCTGCTGTTGCCCGATTGTGTGATCAAAGCTTGGCCACCTTTGATATAAATGCTCATTTCTTGTGGTGTGTCGTTTTGTTTGACATTGAAGTTAAGCTGGGCATCAGCGAAAACAGCAGATGAAAATGACAATAAGCAAGCAGCAATAAAAGTGAGGCAGCGTTTCATGGTTTTGGCGTCAAAATAGGTTCAAAGAAATAGAAGATATTAGTCTATGCGCCATTATCTTGGTATTGACTGACTGCGGCCTTAATTCAGTTCATTTATTGAGGATCACCTAAAATTATTAGGCGACTGGATAGCAGGTGGCTTTGCTTATGGATGCTGCTAAAGGTGTGCACCAACCATGCTTGGCGCAAACTAGATGAAGTAGCTGGCTTAACCTATGTTTAGTGTAAAGCGTGTTTTACCATTGCGCTCACCTTGCCCATGTCGGCCTGGCCTTGCAATTGCTTTTTGAGTATGCCCATCACTTTGCCCATGTCTGCGGGGCAATCTGCACCTGTTTCAGTGATGGCATCACTAATAAACTGATTAATCTTGTCGTCGGGTAGCTGCTCGGGTAAATAAGCTTCGATCACGGCCATGCTGGCGGCTTCTTTTTCGACTAGATCATCGCGACCACCGGCTTTAAATTGCTTGATCGATTCCTGTGATTGCTTAACCATTTTTTGTACAATTAACGAAACAGCGTCATCGTCTAACTCGGTCTGCTCGTCTACTTCTTTACGTTGGATGGCGGCGCGTAACAAGCGCACGGCTTCTAGGCGTACGGTGTCCTTCTCGCGCATGGCCACCTTCATATCGTCAGCAATACGATCTTTCATCAACATGGATCAATAAGCTTGTATAAGAATAGGGGGGATATCAATTAAAAACTAATTGATAAAATGATACAAAAGGGAGAGTGTCGTCGCTGCATATGCTCAAGCAACAAAGCCTAGGTGTTAGGCTGTTTTGGGGCAGGCTTGATGTAGATCAACCCTGCCTAAGCTTAGCTAGCAAGAATGGCGACGACGAATACGGCCCCGAGAGGCGCGCTTTGATTCACGGCGCTCAGAAACGGCTTTTTCACGTTTACGCACAGTGGTAGGTTTCTCGTAGGCTTCTTTGCGGCGCGATTCAGTGAATACACCGGCGCGGTCACACGACCGACGAAAGCGGCGCAATACCACGTCAAAATAATCGTCTTGCCTTACACGGATGCTAGGCATAATGAGCACTCTCCATCTAGTTTTTTAAAAAGGGCGGGTATTCTAACCCCTGGGTTTGTGCCTGCACAAGCCATTTTTGTGCAAATTTAGGGCTTTTGCTGGTGGTTTAATATTTGCAGTAAAAAGCGGTGATCGAGCAATAAGCACCGATTATTCAGTTCGTTTGGGTGCTGTGCGCGGAAATTTGACGATAACCGTGTAATAATTTTCAGTCTGCACTTTGTTGACCGCCCCTTCGTCGGCGTAAAAATAATCAAAACGGTCAATCACATTTTGCTGCGCAATGTGATTGCCTTCGCGCACAGGACGCTTAGAATCGGGCTTTGGATTTATGATGTTGACAAATACATGTTCGTCATTTTGGCGTACTTTGATCAGCACCGTGCCGCCATTTACTCGTGTTTCTATGCCGTGGTAGATGGCGTTTTCGATTAAGGGTTGCAAGGTTAGAATGGGGATGAGCGCATTTTGGTCTACGCCGTGTTCGATTCCCCATTCGACATGCAAGCGATCACCCAAGCGCATCATTTCTAGGCCTGCGTATTTTTTAACCATGTCCAACTCATCAGCTAGTGGTACTAGCTTGCGCTTGTCAGTCATGATAGTGCGAAACATGTCAGCCAAGTCCATCAAGCCTTCTTCGGCGCGATTTGGGTCCTCGTGAATCAATGTCGCAACACTGTTGAGGCTGTTAAACAAAAAATGCGGTCGGATACGAAAATCGAGATCTGACACGGCACTTTGTACTTCAGAGTGGTATAACTTACGGCGCACAGAAGCTAATTGCTCATAGACTAAGGTGCCGGGCAGCACAAAAAGAGCCATAACCCACTCGTAGCCATAATGGCCAATGTGACTCGATGAGAACAAACCTAGTTTGGGTGGACTGAAGTGCAGAGATAGATCATCTATTAGCACTATGTGCAATACAACAAGAAAAAGGGCGCCCAAACTCCAAGCCACTAGCGAGCCGATGATTGGATTTATGTTTCTAAGTGGCTTTTTAAGTGCCCATAAGCTTAGAGTAATCAGTGCATAAGCACTTAGCACAAGTATTATGATTTCGCTGCTGGGCAATCGGCCAAGTACTAATGAGGCAGCACCGATGCCCAAGATAGTCGCTATCAAAAATCGTCGCGGAAAGCGGCCGTAGCGGTAATCTAAGGTAAATGTAAGTTTTTCTTCGTTAAGCATCGTTAGGATCAACCACTCTAAATAAATCCAGTGTGTAAATTTCGCCGTACAGCTTTGATGCAGTTGTGCATTTTGAAAGCTGCAATTTGATGCGACAAAAACACAAAAACCCATAAACAGTAAAGGGTCATGATGCCGTCTTGTTAAACAACAGTTGGGTGTCTGATTTTAATGCTTGCCAAACGCTGCCATGGCGCGCGAAGCAATCCGGAGTCTAGAGTTATTTTTATGCGGTTGCAAGCCGTTAATCGAACAAATGTATGCATTTGTCGAGATTCTTTGCTGCCTGGTTATGTCGATAATTCAAACTTGCTGGTTTTTAGGCGAAATAAAATCCGAAAAAACACGCAGCATGAGGTGCGTCAATCCCCTACAATATTGCGTATCATTTTATTACTGAAAATTAAAGATGAGCGGTAAAATTTGGGGTGGACGGTTTTCGCAAGACACGAATGAATTAGTAGAGCAATTTTCATCGTCGGTGCAGTTTGATCAACGCCTATATGCTCACGATATCCTCGGTTCCATTGCACATGCGCGGATGTTGGCTAAGGTAGGTGTGATTAGTAAAGACGATTTTGCCAGTATTGAGGCAGGGCTTGAGCAAATAAAAGCGCAAATTGAAGCCGGCGAGCTTGAGTGGTCTGTGCAGCTTGAAGACGTGCATATGAATATCGAGTCGCGCTTGACTGATTTAGTGGGCGATGCAGGTAAACGACTGCATACAGGCCGCTCGCGTAATGATCAAATTGCCACCGATATCCGCCTCTATTTGCGTGATGCCATAGGCGAGATTCAGCATGCATTATTACAAGTGCAAGTGGGCTTAGCAGAGGTGGCAGAAGCTCAAGCCGACACCATTATGCCAGGTTTTACCCATATGCAAGTCGCTCAGCCGATTACCTTTGGACATCATATGTTGGCTTGGAATGAAATGCTAGAACGTGATTTTAGTCGTTTGACTGACTGCGCGAAACGCATGAATGTTTGCCCTTTGGGCAGTGCAGCATTGGCCGGAACCAGCTTTGCCATCGACCGCGAGATGACTGCGAAAGAGTTGGGGTTTGACTACCCCAGCGCCAATTCATTGGACGCTGTGGCCGACCGTGATTTTATGATTGAATTTACGGCGGCTGCATCGCTATTGATGGTGCATTTGTCGCGCATGGCTGAAGAGATGATTTTATGGTCAACCGATGCCTTTGATTTCGTCGACCTGGGCGATGCCTTTTGTACGGGTTCTAGCATTATGCCGCAAAAGAAGAACCCCGATATGGCTGAGTTGGTGCGTGGTAAAACTAGCCGCGTTAATGGCCATTTACATGGTTTGTTGATGTTAATGAAGGGCCAGCCATTGACTTATAATCGCGACAACCAAGAAGACAAAGAAATGCTGTTTGACAGTATCGACACCTGCTTGGTTTGTTTGCAGGTGTATAGCGAGATGATTCCGCAGATGCTCGTTAAAAAAGACAAACTATATGCGGCGGCGCAGGGTGGGTATGCCACGGCTACTGACTTGGCAGACTACTTAGTGCGTAAGCAAGTGCCGTTTCGTGATGCACACGAAATTGTAGGTAAAACCGTGAACCATGCTATTGAGCAAGACTGTACTTTGGATGCGCTGCCCTTGTCGGCGATGCAGCAATTTTGCAGCGCGATCGAAGAGGATGTGTTCGATGTTTTAACTTTAGAGGGCTCAGTCAATGCACGCGATCATATTGGTGGTACGGCGCCAGCGCGGGTGCTAGCCGCAGCCAAAACTGCGAAGCGACAACTTGCGACTAAAATAAAACAATTTGCTTAGATCGCAAGCGCGCTTGGGTTTATAATGGGCCAATAAGCGCTAGATTTTATGCAACCATATACATTGAACCCATGATCATGCAATTTATTAAGCATTCTTCAACAACTATTAAGGTAATAGCCGTCGTTTTATTTTTTGGTTTGGCACTTAGCGGCTGTGGCCAAAAAGGTGACTTATTTATACCAGCAGATGTACTGGCTGCATCAGCAGCAAAACGTGCGGCTGAATTGAGAGTGGAGCAAGCCGAAGAGCGTGCCGAGCGCAAAGCAGAGTTGCTAAAGATGGCTGGAAATGCAACGCCAGAAGAGCTTGAAGCGATCAATAGTGAGCTTGAGCAGATTGAGATTTTAGATCAACGAGAGCTAAAGCGCATAGCAACTGAAAGCCGGGCAGAGCGTAAAGCCTTGTTGCAGGAAAAGATCGAAGATGGGGAGATGACTGCAGAAGAGCTCGAAGCGGTTAATAGCGAGCTTGCAGCAATAGAGCAACTAGAAACGGAGCGCCTAGAGCAGTTAGAACTTGAGAGGATTGCTGCACGTAAAGAATTTCTGAACAGAAAACTAGAAAGTGGGGAGCTTACACCAGAGGAGCTTGAAGCCGTAAATGCTGAGCTTAAAGAGTTAGAAGGATCATAATTAATGCTCATTACTGATGTTGCTGTAAGCGTGAAGCAGCTGCATCAGTGCTCTAGCCTGCGGTTGATAACACTGCATTGAACATCAGCAAGTCAAATGGATTATTTTAATTACCGTGATGGGCAATTATTTGCCGAAGACTGCGCCCTGCGCGATTTGGCAGCGGCCCACGGTACTCCTTTATATGTTTATTCACGCGCCACGTTAGAACGTCATTGGCATGCCTTTAATGATGCCTTTGGTGATTATCCGCACAGTGTTTGTTACGCAGTCAAAGCTAATAGCAGTTTGGCGGTGCTTAGTGTGCTGGCTAAATTGGGCTCTAGCTTCGACATCGTTTCGGGCGGTGAGCTGGAGCGTGTGATTGCTGCAGGTGGTGACCCCACCACGATAATATTTTCTGGTGTGGGCAAACTAGAATGGGAAATACGCCGCGCCCTGGAAACAAAAATTAAATGCTTTAATGTTGAATCACGTCCTGAGCTTGAACGCTTGGCTAGCATCGCGCAGGAATCTGGTCAAATTGCCCCCGTGGCGCTACGCATCAATCCTGATGTAGACGCGCAAACTCACCCTTACATTTCCACCGGTATGAAACACAATAAGTTTGGTGTGGGCATGGATGAGGCACGCAGCTTGTATGAGTTTGCACATCAGAATTTGCATCTCAATGTGAAAGGGGTAGCTTGCCACATTGGTTCACAGTTGACCGAAACGCAGCCTTATGAAGATGCGATGGATAAGGTATTGCTCTTTGTCAAAGAATTACAACAGGTAGGTATTGAGCTAGACCACATTGATTTTGGCGGCGGCTTAGGGGTGCGTTATAAAGATGAAACGCCGCCCTTGCCCAGTGAATATTGGGCAGCTATCTTCAAACGTTTACAAGCACATGGGATCAATTTGCCAGTGTCGGTGGAACCTGGGCGTGCCATTGCAGGCAATGCAGGTGTATTGCTGACTAAAATTGAATACTTAAAGCAAGGTGAAGTAAGTCAGTTTTGTATTGTGGATGCGGCGATGAATGATCTCATTCGGCCGGCTTTATATAGTGCTTATCAAGAAATTGTGGAAGTTGACCAAAATTGTGACGCGAAGGCACAAACCTATGATGTGGTTGGTCCAATTTGCGAATCAGGTGATTTTTTGGGCAAAGAGCGCGAGCTTAAAGTGCAGGTAGGCGATTTGTTAGCGGTGCGCACGGCAGGTGCATACAGTGCAGTGCAGTCATCTAATTATAACAGCCGCGGTCGTGCTGCTGAAGTGATGGTGGACGGTGCGGCTGCGCATGTTGTACGCAAGCGCGAACAAATCAAGGACCTGTTTGCGCTTGAGTCGGTATTATAGGCGCCTTGCCCTATTTTTTATTTTGCCGCTTTTTTCCTTAGTGTAATCAATGGTGATCTATGCTCGAGGATGAATTAAAGCTGTTGTTTGTTGTGGGCCATGCTGATACCACTAGCGCGCTCATTGGCTTAGCTGAGGCTTGTAATCGGGCCCAACAAAGTTATATGTGTTTTTTTACGGGCGAAGGCGTGCATCAGTTAGCTGATCCCAGCCAAGCGTTACAAGATGTATTAAACAAGGCTAGTCCGGCTGTTGCTTGTCAAGCTTCGTGGATAAGCCGCTATAAAAATACTATCCTGCCTGTGGACGAAGGTAGCCAAGCTGATCATAGCCTGCTATTAGCGGAGGCGCACAAAGTGGTGTCCTTATGAGTCCTAATATAGTCTGGGGTTAATGGCATATATAAAGCATATTTTAGTGCTGGCCAAGCACGATCAAGCGGAGGCGATGCGTGTGGCTGCTGGTTTGGCTATTTATGGCCTCAAAGTCGATTTGGTATTTGCTGACTACTTCGTACAAGACAGCAAAGCCAATCGACAGCAAACCGAAGCGCTTGAGCTGAGCGAGATAGAGCCTTTATCGTTGGTTGACGACCCCCTGCTTGATCATATTGAGACAAGTGCTTTCATTGCCTTATTGAATAGGACCATTACAGTGCTGACTTTATAGCAATAGCAGCAATGACCGCTTCAAAATCACAAACTAATCATCCACTGGCTGCCAGCACAGTGCTGCTGGATATCGGCTTATATTCCAACGACAGCCCCTTGCGTGCGGCATTGTTAGCGAAAGCTAAAAGCGATTCTTCTTGGGCAGTGCTTGATGCTTGTCACGAAATGACGAATACGCAGTGGGATGATGCGCTGCAACAAGTGCTGGCAGCAAAGTTAAGCTTAAGCTTATAGCTAGCTGTTTCTATTTTCCCTAAGCGAAAAAAAGCCCGCTCAAGGCGGGCTTTTGACGAACTAAAATCAATCCCTGCGCGATAAACCGCAGGGACCAATACTAGTGCACTAGTAGTTCATAGTGCCACGCTGCCCGTCTCGGATTAATGCTTTGATCAGCGCAATGCCCATCAAAATCATCATAAACGAGAACGGTATCGCACCCACAACCATTGCCGCTTGAATCGCATTCAAGCCACCTGCAAGCAGCAATGCTGCAATTACACTGGTCAAGATGAGCGACCAAATGATGATGTGGATATTACCAGCTTGCTCTTCTGAGCCACCAGCGTTGATCGTGTTCACTACTAGTACCGCCGAGTCACCAGAGGTAACCAAGTAGGTAAGTAGCAAGATCACGATGAGCACTGACAAAATCTTCGCCAAGCCTGATGTGAGCATGAAGTTCACCACAGCATATAGCTGCGCGGTTAAGCTTTTGGCAAAAATCGCACCATCAGCACCTTGGTTCAATTCGATGTCAATCGCCGTGCCGCCGAGTAGTGAGAACCACAAGAAACACATCAATGATGGAGCAACAATAGCACCAAATACAAATTCACGGATGGTACGGTTCTTAGAGATACGCGCCAAGAAGATACCTACGAATGGTGCAAAAGCAATCCACCATGCCCAGTAGAAAATCGACCACCAACCTTGCCATTCACCAGGGCTGCCAGCACCTTCGGCTGGAAATACGGTGAAGGTCAATGCAGGTAAACTAATAAGATAGCTAACAATGCCTTTGCCGTAAATGCTTAGTGCATACATCGTTGAGCCGAAGATCAAAAAGAACGCGAGCAGGCCGAATGACAATACCATGTTCAAGTTACTCAGCCACTTGATGCCTTTACCTACACCCGATAATGCTGATGCAGTTGAACAAAGCATGACGACGGCTAAGGCCAATAGCATAGAACCAATGGATGCTTCGCCTTCAGAGTCTATAAGCCAGCCCATTTCCGTGACGTTATACAAACCGGCAGAGAAAGAGCTAAGACCTAAGCCGATAGTTTGTGCGATGCCTAAAATGGTGGCTACCACAGCAGTGATATCAACGATGTGGCCAACAACGCCCTCTAGGCTACGCCCAAAAAGAGGGGCCAGCGTAGAGCGAATGGTGAGCGGTAAGCCGCGAGAATAAGCAAAGAACGATAAGGCGATGCCGACTAAAGCATAACAAGCCCAAGCGCCTAAGCCCCAGTGCAAGAACGTATAGCGATAAGTGGAATCGATTGCTGAGGCATCTTTGGGTGAAACTAAGCCATCAATAGCGGCAACTGTGCCTGCCTCCACGGCTTTGCTGTATTCAGCCCATGCATCGGCGCCTTCCGCTAAGGTAATGTTGGCTGAGGCCAGTGCATCTTTCACCATGATGGCGCTCATGCGAATATCTGGGTTATCCCCAATATGCCACATAGGTTCGCCCGTGGCATAGCCCAGCATGCCGATACCGATTCCGGCACCAAACATCATGGAAAACCAAGAGAAATTTGAAAACTCTGGTTTGCCGCCCGCTTCGCCAAGGCGAATTTTGCCCCATTTGGGGTACAAGGCTATGACGAGGCAGACAATAATGTAGAACGCAACTGCGTAAGTGTAATAGTAATTTAAGTTGGCAAACGACCAG
>CALIFM010000207.1 GCA_938021685.1 uncultured Gammaproteobacteria bacterium
ACGGTGGCTGGTATACACATAACATTGCTGATGATCGCTACTTATATTCTGGACTGCATCAGAATCCGTACCAAACCTTGCAAGGTTTTTCAGCTAAACGCTAAGCAATTTAATCATCAGCGCGGCATCTTCTCTAAATTAGAGATTGATCAAAATATCCCTAAGCAATGGCGTTTGTCACAAAACTATGATGATGGCGTCTCTGTGCCTAAAACATGGCCTGTGTTTGTTAAGCCAGAGTGGGGCCAGAACGCCAGCGGGGTGCGCCGTGCGGATAATATTACACAACTTGCACAAATCAGAGCTGACAATGCAGCTGAAGATATCCGCTTTCTTGTACAGCAAGGAGCATCAGGTAAACGAGAGTTTGAAGTATTTTCTATCCGCCACCACCAAGATCGAGGCCGTTATGCTGTTTTTACTGTTAGCGAGGCGGTGAACGATGCGGAACTAAACCCAGTTAACAGCATCAATAACAAAAGCACACGTTATGTTGAACTAGATGATGAATTTGATCAAAAAATGTATAACCAGCTTTGGCTGTTAGTTGATCAATTAGGGCCATATAATATCTCCAGAGCAAGCTTAAGCGCTGATTCTATCGAAGACTTATTAGCAGGGCATTTTAAAGTCATTGAAATCAATTTATTTTTACCCATGCCGATTAATTTGCTTGATCAAAAATATAATACAAGAGCGATTTTTAAAAAAGTAATGCACTACATGATGTGTCTAGCGAAAGTGACGCGCAATCGTGATAAATTAGCGGCAGAGAAACCCGTGTTTACCAAAGTCATGATGTATAACCGACGTAGTAAGTGGATCAATACCTTGAGAGCGCGAATATGAAAAAACTCAAGGCAATGCTGTATGCATGGATTAGCAAAAAATTTATGGATGGCTGCAGCAATTACAACACCTTGGCAGTGCGCAAGGCTTGCCGATCAAAGGCGCAAGGGCGGGCGGTGTTTGCAAAGCATGGAGTACCGCACGCGCAAGGCACTATTTTTTTATGGCCGTGGACGGCCCATAAATTTGCAAAAGAGCATGGCTTTCCGTTAGTCATCAAGCCCAATGTAAGTGGTTATTCTCGCGGCAGCTACTTCCCGATTAATAACTTTAAGCAGTTATATAAAGCAATCGCCTTAGCCAAAATTTGGTGGCCAACAACCGTGATAGAGCAGTATTTAGAGGGCGCAAATTACCGTGTATTAGCCACGGACCACAGCTTAGTTTCTGTTATTCGCCGCTATGCACCGTTTGTAGTTGGAAACGGTAAGGACACGATCTCACAACTGATCGATGAAGAAAATCAAGTGCGCGAGCAAATGCAATTGCATCCGGTTATCTTTCCTTTGAAAAAAGATGAACCGGTCATTAAATATTTGGCAAATCATAACTACAGTCTGCAATCTGTGCCAGCAGATGGCGCACAAGTTGAGCTATTTCATCGTGTGGCTTTGGCACCTGGCGGAGTAGTAGAAACAATTGATCGAAACACTATTCCAGAAGAAAACCGCGAACTTTTCTATCAAGTGGTAAAAATGTTTGATGCCAACGTATTTGGCATTGATGTGATTTTTGAAAAAGGCATAGAAACAAGTTATAAAGAGCAAAAATGTATCTTTATTGAAGTTAACTCAAGGCCTTATATCAAAATGCATTATTACCCTCGTTATGGTGAAAAAGATGACCTGTCTGCGGGCATCGCAGAGCTAGACCAGCTAGAAATTGGCGACAAAGATATTTTTTAATGCGTTCACTCGCACGCACATTTTATCAATACCTTTCGCTACACTCATTATTGATCGGCGTTTTCCCCTTTTTCCTGCCTGTTTATTTGTGGACACGTGATTATCGGTTAGGTGAAATTTCTATTTTTATCAGCATAAGCGGACTCGCTTTTTGCATTGCACTTTGGTGCTGGGACCGTATTCGCTGTCAAATCAATTTTACTCAGCTTATTGCGCTTTCCTTAGTGTTGGAAGTAGTGCTTCTACTGACTGTGTTTTTATTGGATATCGATCGCTGGGCTGGCTTGTTAGCGGTCGGTTTTAGCTACGGCATATATAATTGCTTTTTTTGGACCACCCAACGTGCTCTGTTCTTTGAACGCATAGATGAAAGCAACTCAGGGCGGCAATACGGCAACCTACAGATGTATGTCGGTCTTGTGCTGCAAATTGGTATTTTAATCGGTGGGCTGTTATTAGAAAAACTTGGCTTTGCTTACGTGCTTGGTTTCAGCCTAATTAGCTGCATTGTGGGCTTTTATGTGCTTTCTAAAAATCCAGTCCAAGAAATGGCCTTGCACCGTGTTAAGCCTTTAAGTTTTAGCCAAATCATTCGATTTCGTGACTCTCATGCATCCAAACCTATATTTATGGTGGATGGAATTTATTTGTTCCTTGAAAGCTTTTTTTGGGTTATTTCACTGTTCTTATTAGCACATGAAAGCTTTCTAGCACTCGGTCTTACAGTTATGTCACTAGCAGTACTGTTTGGCATCATCTTTTACTTACTTAAAAACACCATTGATCGCTTAGATACTTGGCATATCTATCGGCTTGCTGTTGCCTTATATGCATTGTCGTGGTTGCTACGCGCCAATGTAAATGAAGGGCAAAGCCTGCTAGTGCTGTTTATCCTTTTAGTTGTTATCACGTTTTGCACTTCGTTTTTTCGCTTGGCGATGAATAAACGTTTTTACGACTTAGCCAAAATAACACTAAACCATCAATATTTGGTGCTTAAGAGCTATTACTCACAAATCATCATTGCGGTTAGCTTTTTGGTGTTTGGCTTGCTGACATTACACAGCAACGAAAGCGAAAAACTATTAATGCCCGTATATTGGGCTGCTAGCATTATTTCGCTTAGCTTTTTGTTGTATGGGGTAAGCTATGCGCAAGAAAAGCGGCAAGCTAAAATGACATTGTCGAGCAAAATTTAGCTCAGTTTCACTTACAGATTAGTTTGCTCAATTAGCGTTAATTTTTCTAAACGCGAAAGCTTTTTGATCTCATGTTCACGCTGGCTAGCAACCGAACGATTAGTAGCCTTTTCTTGATACACCAACCTAACTGGGCGGCGCGAGCGTGTATAGCTTGCACCTTTGTGGTCACTGCTATTGTGTTCAGAGATACGACGTGTAACATCGGTAGCAATGCCCGTGTATAAACTGCTATCAGCACAGACAACGATATAGACAAACCATGGTGTGCTTTCTGTTTGTGTTTTCTTAGACATCTTCAGATATTAAATGTTATCCAGCTGATAGCAGATTTGGGCACTGATAACTCATATGGTTTAAGTTGAATTAGTCAGGTAAAAGCGTATTGCTATTAAATGACTCAGTACGCTGTTATGATTATAGTTTAAGCTCACCAGCAACAGGTTATCTTCATGGGTAAAAGTCAGCAATCAATCAAGCCACTGAAGCAAGCATTGGTTGAATTACATGCAGTATTTGCAGAGCGCGTACAAACGGGCACCGCTGTTTGTATTCAGCATGGTCACGATGAATCTTTCCATGAAGGTGCTGCACCGGATTGCGTCATTGCGGTGCAGAGCACCGAGGAAGTGCAGCAGATTGCAGAAATATGCTCAATGCATAGCGTTGCGATGGTGCCATGGGGGCAGGGTACCTCATTAGAAGGCCAAGTGGCGGCTTTGCAGGGTGGTGTTTGCATCGACCTTTCACAAATGAATCAAGTGCTACAAGTCAATGCCGAAGACTTAGACGTCGTGCTGCAACCGGGCGTAACTCGGCGGCAACTTAATGAACACTTACGCGACACTGGGTTGTTTTTTCCGATTGATCCGGGTGCCGATGCTTCATTAGGCGGTATGGCATCCACACGTGCTTCGGGTACTAATGCGGTGCGTTACGGCACGATGCGTGAGAACGTACTTAATGTCACTGCGGTGCTGGCAAGTGGTGAAGTGATTAAAACCGCGCATAGGGCGCGTAAATCTTCTGCGGGCTATGACTTGACGCGCTTATTCGTTGGTGCTGAAGGTACTTTAGGCATCATCACCGAACTATGCGTGCGTGTCTATGGCCGGCCAGAGGCTAAGTCAAGTGCACAGTGCACGTTCAACTCAATAGATGATGCAGTGCAAACGGTAATCGAGGCGATTCAAATCGGCGTTCCCGTTGCCAGAATTGAATTGTTGGACCACTTAAGTGTGCAGGCTATTAATAGTTATTCAGACCTCGATTTGCCGCAAATGCCGTTGCTGTTGATGGAATTTCACGGCAGTGAAGCAGGGGTAAAAGAGCAAGCTGAAACCATTGCTGCGATTGCTGAACAATACAACAGTGTGGACTTTATTTGGACAACGGATCCGCAAGAGCAAGCTAAGATTTGGCGCGCCCGCCATGATGCAGCCTATGCCATCAAAGCCATGCGCAGTGATGGCGAAATATGGTCAACTGATGCCTGTGTACCTATTTCAAAATTGGCCAAGTGCATCAGTGATACCGTTGCTGACCTTGAAGAGTCGAATATATTAGCGCCGATTGTTGGCCACGTTGGGGACGGTAATTTCCATTTGTGTATGTTGGTAGACCACAAAAGCGCTAAAGAAGTGGCCGCAGCACAGGCTTTGCATGAGCGTATGATCAAACGGGCAATTAGTTTAGACGGAACATGTACCGGCGAGCACGGCATTGGTTATGGTAAACGTGAGTTTTTGCAGCACGAGCTTGGCCCAGCGGTCGATGTGATGCGCAGCATAAAAGCAGCTTTAGACCCACAGAGTTTGATGAACCCTGGCAAAGTGGTGTAGTAGATACTCGCCTATATGAGCGAGTTTGGCTTCAACCAACACCAACAACAGAACTTGTTATTAGCTCTTCTAATCAGAGTTTAAATATACTGGTTCAATTTCAGAGTTAAAACTCGGTAATGTCGCTTGTGGCTTGCTAGCTAATAATTGCACGGTACCAATGTAGTTCTCTAAGAAGCCACCTTCGCAGTAGCACAAGTAAAATTCCCACATACGGCTAAACGAGGCAGGGTAGCCCATTTTTTTAACATTTTCAGCCTGCTCAAAAAAGCGTTCGCGCCAATCAGCCAAGGTGCGGGCATAATGTAAACCGATGTCTTCAAGGTGGACAATTTGAAGGTTGCTAGCGTTTGCAATTGAAGTACTCAGGGTGCTGATGGACGATAAAAAACCACCAGGAAAAATATATTTTTTTATAAAGTCTACCTCGCTGAGTGCTCGTTTGTAGTACTGATCAGCGATCGTGATTGCCTGAATCAACATCAAACCATCTTGCTTTAAAAGCCGGCTACACTGTTTGAAGTAATTATCTAGATATTGATGTCCTACAGCTTCAACCATTTCAATTGAGACCAACTTATCATAACGCCCTTCAAGGTCACGGTAGTCTTTAAGTAGCAGGGTTATTTGCTCACTGAGGCCAGCCTCTTCAACACGTTTTTTGGCTAGTTGATACTGCTCTTTCGACAAAGTGGTGGTGGTAACTTTGCAGCCATAATGCTGTGCAGCATAAATAGCAAAACCGCCCCAGCCAGTGCCTATTTCAATAATATGGTCGTCAGCTTGCAAATCAATTTTTTTACAAATACGTTCTAATTTGCAAGTTGCCGCTTCATCAAGTGTCGCCGCTTCGTTGGGATAAAACGCGCTGGAATACATCATTCTTTTGTCTAAAAACAAAGCAAAAAATGCATTACCTAAATCATAATGTGCTGCAATATTTTTACGGCTGCCTTTGCGCGAATTACGGCTTAACCAATGCAGTGCTTTATGCAGAGGTTGACTCAATCTTGTGAAACGATAATCCAACTCATCCAGTACATCAGCGTTACGTAAAAACAAGCGCACTAAGCCCACAATATCTGAACAACGCCAATGCCCTTTAATATACGCTTCGCCGCCACTAGTCGTGCCGCCAAGCGCTAAATCACGCCAAACACTAGAATGATCAATATGCAGCACAATCGGCTTTTCACTTTCTTTAGGTGTAGAGCCAAAGCTGTACTCATGGCCGTGCTCGTGCACGATCAAGCACCCGTGTTTGATTTCTTGTAATCGTTTGATAACAAGCTTACGCGAAATACGATCGGCAAAACCTAATTCTGGTGCAAAGTTCGGTGTGGCGCTTAATTCAGGGATAGATTGCTTCATTTATTATTAGGTGTCTACTTTACTGTTTGCTGGAGTGCTCACATGGTCGAACAAGGGCGTGCGTTTTATCCATAGACGTAATGCTTCAAAATAAATTGTCGTAATTACCTTGATCGTCATCAACGGAAATCTTATCAAGACAGTGCGCAAGCTCCTCGTACTAATTGGCATTTGTTTCAAGGCCATGGTGGCGTCAAATATCTTTTCTTGATTGCGACGATTTTCTATATGCACGTCCAGCAATTCATCTGGTTCTGATAAGCACCAAGTGTACTCGATATCCATCGGCATAAATGGCGAAACATGAAATGCTTTATTGCGTGTAAATTTGTGTGCAGCGTTTTCTTTTTTTTCTGCGTTGCTTGATACTGGCAGCACATAAATATGGCGCTCCCCCCAAGGTGTATTATTCACCTCGACAACGATCGAATGCAGCCGTTCTTGCGCTGCGTGGACGTCAAAACAATAGTAAAAGCTGACTGGGTTAAAGCCATAGCCAAAATAACGCAAATGGGTCAATAAACGCACTGCGCCCGTTGGCCGCTGGCCTGTATCAAATTCAACGTTATCTAAAATGGTTTCTTTTAAGCTTTGCTTGCCGTGCAGGTGATCGCTTCGCTTGAACCAAGCCAAATTGAATTTATCTGCAGACCATAACCAGTAGGGCTTGAACAAAGCAGGCAGCTCATCAAGATCAAGGTACATCATGAACAGCTTGTAATTAAAGGCATGAGGCCGCGGTGTTCTGCGCCGGTGCCGAATGGTGCCTGTGTAAATACAGCTATGCATTGGCTTGCTTACCCAACTTAGCTTCAAAGTGTGCAACCGCATCCATGGCGCTCATAATACCATCTTCATGAAAGCCATTGCGCCAATAGGCGCCGCAAAAATAGGTACGATCACTGTTTAGCTCAGCATGCCGTTGCTGTGCTTGAATGCTTTCAGGGGTATATATAGGATGGCTATAATTAACTTTTTTGATAACCTTGCGCGTATCAATAGCCTCACTGCTGTTTAATGTCACACAAAACGTGCTTTTAGCAGATAAATTTTGCAAGATATTCATATTGTAAGTGAGTGCAACAGGGCTACCTTGTATGGGCATAACGTGGTAATTCCAGGCTGCCCAAGCTAGACGTTGTTTGGGTAATACCGTCTCGTCAGTATGAATAACAGCTTCATTACTTTGATACTTAATCGCACCTAGCACAGCTTGTTCTTGCTTTGAAGCGTCACTGAGCATGCTTAAAGCTTGATCACTGTGGCAAGCGATAAACACCGCATCGTATTGCTCTGTACGCTTACCTTTGATGTTTA
>CALIFM010000208.1 GCA_938021685.1 uncultured Gammaproteobacteria bacterium
CTTGACCATTATTGTCGGCACGACTGGTAATGATGGCATCCGTTCAGAGTTCCAGGACAATTGCGCGCCTAATTGCCCAGCTAACATTGACGGAACCGGTGTAGGCGGGACTGGAGGCACAGGTTATGGTGATGGAGGCAATGGTGGATTGGAAGCCACCGACGATAGCGCTATTGCAGCCACTGGCGGCGGCGGCGGCGGCGGCGGTTCTGGTATTTTTGATGTTACTGCAGGTATGCCAGTTGCGGTAGGCGGCGGTGGCGGCGGCGGCGGCGGCGCAAATTTTGGTAATGCGGGCGGCGACGGCGCTGAAGGTAATGCTGATGCATCAGCTACAGAACCCAACGCGGGTCAAGGTGGCCTACCAGGCGCCGGCGGAACAGGAGGCGTTGCCGGAGCTGGAGCAGGCACCAACGCTGCTGGTGCCGGTGGCGCCATGGGCGGTGACGACGGCAGCGGCGCTAACAACGGCGGTGACGGTGGCCTAGGTGGCGGCGTGCAAGGCATGATAGGCGGTAGTCGACATGGCGGTGGCGGTGGCGGTGGCTACGGCGGCGGCGGCGGCGGCGGTGCCAGCTCAGGCAGTGCAGCCGGCGGGGTTCCTGCTGGTGCTGGCGG
This sequence comes from uncultured Gammaproteobacteria bacterium, assembly GCA_938021685.1. Classification (GTDB taxonomy): domain Bacteria; phylum Pseudomonadota; class Gammaproteobacteria; order Arenicellales; family Poriferihabitantaceae; genus JAAELZ01. The sequence goes on from CALIFM010000208.1 coordinate 619, forward strand.
CGGCGGCGGCGGTAGCTTGGGCGACCCTGCTACAGCAACAGGTACGCCTATGGTCACAATAGAGTACATGACGACTGCTGAATGCCCTGCTTAAACAATTAAGTATTAGGGCGGAGCCAGTTTTTCTAAGTTGGCTCTGCCCCAATATTTTTATTTTTCATTAATGCTGATTTTTCCTGAACCAGCATCCACTGCAGCTCGCTAGCCTTACTTTAAAAACTTCCTTAGATGAGCACAGATATTTTATTAAACCAATTGCTGGTCTTTTACGATCTTATTTGCTCACCATACTGATCCTGATAGGCCTTAATAGACTGCGCATTAGCCTGCAAGTCACTATTACCTTGAGCGTACTGCACAATATCATCAAGCCCGACTATTGAATGCACCGGCACGCCGTATTCTTGCTCAACTGCTTGTACTGCTGATTGCACATTATCTCCAGCGCGCTCTTGCCGGTCCACTGCAATCACCACCGCTTTTAGCCGAGCGCCAACCGCTTCAATCACATCAACCGATTCGCGCACTGACGTGCCAGCTGTGATCACATCATCAATAATTACCACATCACCTTTAAGCGGCGCACCCACAATCACCCCACCCTCACCGTGATCTTTGGCTTCTTTGCGGTTAAAGGCATACGCCACATTGCGCTGCTGCTGCGTATATAACTGCACCGCGGTGGCTGCGGCCAAGGGAATGCCCTTATATGCCGGGCCATACAACATAAACTCGCCCTCAATGTGGCTGGCAATGCACCGGGCATAATAATGCGCCAATTGTGCTAATAACTGGCCATCGTTGAACAAACCCGCATTAAAAAAATAAGGGCTGACTCGCCCAGACTTAAGCGTAAACTCCCCAAACCGCAGAATATCGTGGTTGATAATCAGTTCTAGAAATCGGGTTTTTTCAACTTGTTGCATGGCGACGTTCTTTACAGTTATAAAAGTGGTTTATAATGCGGCTTGATACATCAATGATACCCCTCTTCTGCATCGCAATGCCAAGCTTTTATGCCAGATAATTCGCCGCGAGCTGACCACGCCGCTGCCCATCGCCCTAGCTGGCAACAGACCGCCAAAGGTTTTTTGCATCCACGGGTGATAACCATGCTGTTTCTAGGGTTTTCCGCAGGCTTGCCAATTTTACTTATCTTTTCATCCCTGTCCATCTGGCTGCGCGAAGCCGAGGTCAGCCGCTCAGCGGTCACTTATTTTAGCTGGGCTGCACTTGGCTATTCCTTTAAATTTGTTTGGGCGCCTTTAGTTGATCGCCTCACCTTACCCCTGCTGGGACCATGGTTGGGGCGGCGACGCAGCTGGATTCTGCTAGCACAAGTTGCGATCATCATGGCCATTATTTGGATGGCCAGCATCAACCCAGCACAAGGGCAGCACGCCCTCACCGCAATGGCCTTAGCCGCAGTATTGCTAGGCTTTTCCTCTGCCACTCAGGATATCGTTATTGACGCGTACCGCATTGAATCCGCCGAAGCTAAGCTGCAAGCATTAATGTCTTCCAGCTACATCGCAGGCTACCGCATTGGCATGTTAGTTGCAGGCGCAGGCGCCCTATTCTTAGCCGACTGGTTTGGTAGCAGCAAAGAGGTTTATCAATATGGCGCATGGCAAGCTGCTTATTGGATCATGGCTGGCGTGATGCTTATTGGCGTAGCCTGCACTTTGCTAATAAAAGAGCCCGAATCCAGCAAGCAGCTACAAACCGATCTAAGCACCCAACAATTGTTACGTTTTTTGCTGCTGTTTATTGCCCTAGTGCTGGCCTTTATTGGTGCGTATATATTAAGTGGCCCCGCAGCAGACAGTGCAAAACAAAGCTTAGCCGCTGCTTTTGCTAATAAGCATTTAGCTGGTTTTGTAGTCTCGGTGCTGCGCTTGAGCTTGGCCTTGGCAGCTTGCCTCGGTGTAGCTTGGTTGCTAACCGAAGTAAATATAGTAGACAAAGCCACGGTAGAGCAAACCTACATCGAGCCTGTACGTGATTTCTTCAAGCGCTATGGCCTACATGCTGCATGGCTGCTACTGGCATTGATTAGTCTCTATCGTATCAGTGACATCGTGTTGGGTGTAATATCGAATGTGTTTTACACCGACTTGGGTTACGACAAGAGCCAAATTGCCAGCATCGTTAAAAGCTTTGGTTTAGGCATGACATTAGCGGGTGGTTTTCTCGGCGGCTTACTCGCGCTGCGTTACGGCGTCATGCGTATTTTGCTGCTGGGTGCAGTGCTAGGCGCTGCCACTAACTTGTTGTTCATGTTATTAGCACAACATGGCGAGCCGAGCTTACTAGGCTTAATTGGCGTCATCGCCGCTGATAACTTGGCTGCAGGCCTTGCCAGCGCAGCCTTTATTGCCTTTTTATCGGCATTGACCAACATCAAATTTACAGCGATTCAGTACGCCATTTTCAGCTCCTTGATGACGCTTATCCCAAAGGTGTTGGGCGGCTATTCGGGCTCGATGGTAGACGCACTAGGCTATCCGCAATTTTTTATGCTCTCAGCCTTACTGGGTTTACCAGCCATTGTGCTTATTCTGTTAGCAAGTAAACGACTGGACTTGAAACTGCCAGAATAAGTAGCTACCTACAATAAGCCTGCTGCACTATAGAGCATAGGGTCGACAATTAAACGGCGCAAAAAACTCAAACCAATCAAGGCAACGATAGGCGAGAAATCTAGCCCTGCCGCACTGGGCATCATGCGTTGAATCGGTCGCAAAATAGGCGCGGTCAAATCATGCAGTAAGCCCACCACCGGATGGTGCGCCGATGAGGCAAACCAACTCAGCACCGCTTGTGCAATCAACGCAATGGTAAATACCCATAGGGTTATATTTAAGCATTGGGCAATAGCCGACAGCAGTACACCTCCAAAGGCAAAGCCTGAGCCATTGATCAGCGCAAGCAGCACAATTTTCAAGCAGGCTAACAACAACAGCAACACCAAAGCAGATAAATCTACCCCAAACAAGCCTGGCACAAAGCGACGTAGCCAAGCTAATGGCGGCTGGGTTAAACGCACAATAGGCTCCATTAAGGGGTTGCGAAAATCAGCCTTTACTAAGGCTAATAAAAACCGCAGCACCACCAGTATCATGTATAAACCAATGATGTTTTCAACCAAAAAACCAAAGCTATTCTGAATGGGGTTCATACTTTTTCCTCATGAATACGATGTATTGTTTACTCGCTTATAGCGGGCTTGATTAATCTTGCGCTGCCATTTGTGCTAATTCCTCAGCACGTCGCGTAGCTTTATCCACTGCCGCATGTACGGTTTCGGCAAGCTTGCCTTGCTGCATAGCATTAATTCCTGCTGCAGTAGTGCCGCCCTTTGATGTAACGCATTCGCGCAAGAACTGCACTGAACTATCACTGCTAGCTGCCAGCTTTGCTGCCCCCAGTGCTGTTTCGCGACTAAGTAAGCGTGCCTGCTCAGCGCTTAAACCTTGTTCAATGGCAGCGTGCTCCAGCGCTTCAATCAGATAGAAAAAATAGGCCGGTCCACTACCAGAAACACCCGTTACGCTATCTATCAGTGACTCTTCTTCTACCCAAGTGGTCACGCCCACTGCCTGCATAATCGACTCAGATAAACTCTTTTGTGCATCACTCACCGCAGCATTGGCAAATAAACCCGACGCACCAGCATTGACCAAGGAAGGCGTGTTCGGCATCACCCGCACCACAGCCGCATCGGTATATGACCAGCCCGTTAAAAGCTCAATAGAAATACCCGCAGCAATGCTTATCAACAGTGGCTGCTTAACGGTTATTACTGAAGACAAAGGCTCAACGGCTGCTTTCATGTCCTGCGGCTTGACCGCTAACACAGCAACATCACAGCCTTCAACTAAGGCAATATTATCAGTTGTTAATTGCATTCCACTTTTACCAAACTCTCGTTTTAATTTAGCTTCATCAATGTCTGAGATCGTGATTTGTGCAGCTGACATGCCCGCTTGCAATAAGCCACCAGCAATAGCGCTCGCCATATTGCCACCGCCTATAAAACCAATTTGATGCTTGTTGAGTGTGTTCTCCATTCTGATTCCTTATCTGTTTTATATTATTAAGCTTTTATAACTGTCACGCTACGTAATCGCGTGGGCCAAACAGTGCCGTACCCACTCGCACCAAAGTTGCGCCCTCCGCAATGGCTGCGCGCAAATCACCACTCATCCCCATTGATAAGTGCCGCATCTGTGGCGCATTAGAGGCCATCTGCTCAAGTAATTCACGCGCTTGCGAAAACACCTTACGCTGCGCATCAAAATTTTCACTGGGTTTAGGAATTAGCATCAAGCCGCAAAGGTTTAAGTCATCCAGCTCTTGAACAGCATCGACCAATGCGTTTAAGTCTTGCGGGGCCACACCCGACTTGCTCATTTCGCCCTGCAAATTGAGTTGGATCAATACATTCAACTTATCAGCGCCGCGCTCTTGTATTGACATAGCCTGCTGCAACTTTTGAGCCACCTTAATGCGCTCTAACGTATGCACCCATGAAAAGTGCTGC
>CALIFM010000209.1 GCA_938021685.1 uncultured Gammaproteobacteria bacterium
CAAGACAACTGAACAAGTCATTATCGACACTATCTTGCAGGCCTATCCCGAGCACCGTATTTTGGGTGAAGAATCAGGTAACAGCGCTCAAGATAAAAATAAAACCAGCGTATTCGAATGGATTATCGACCCCATTGACGGCACTACTAATTATCTTCATCAATTCCCTCTCTTCTGTATCTCTTTAGCCCTACGCGAAAAAGGCGTGCTCACTTGCGCCATTATTTATGACCCTACCCGTGATGAGTTATTCACCGCTGTGCGCGGCAAAGGCGCACAACTCAATGAAAGGCGCATTCGAGTTAGCCAGACGCCCAATTTTGCCAGTGCGCTTATTGGGACGAACTTCCCTCATAAAGACATGAAGTACTTGGCCCCATGGCAACAATCGTTTGACATGCTAGTGCCACACGTTAATGGCATCCGAGTAACTGGCGTTGGAGCGCTAGACTTAGCTTATGTCGCCTGCGGCCGCTTTGACGCTTTTTGGCAATACGATCTCGCCCCCTGGGACTTAGCCGCTGGAATACTGTTAATTCAAGAAGCAGGCGGCTTAGTGAGTGACCACCAAGGCAAGCAAAACATCTTAGAAAGCGGCCATATCATTGCAGCAAACAGTAAGGTTTTCAAAAAACTGCAAACGATCATTAAAGAGCACGCCAAAGTACTAGATGAGGCCTAAACCACTGTGTATTATGCAAGCTACTATTTTACCAAGCCCCTCGCAGGATGGCTGAACAACTAAGCTTGACGGCTGATTTGGCCGCATACACACCCATGATGCGTCAATATCTCGGTATCAAGGCGCAGCACCCCGATACCCTATTGTTCTATCGCATGGGTGATTTTTATGAAATGTTTTTTGACGACGCCAAATTGGGCGCGCAACTGTTAGGCATTTCACTGACCGCACGCGGGCAATCAGGTGGCGAGCCTATTCCGATGGCAGGTGTTCCGTACCATAGCGTTGATCAATATATTGCCAAACTGGTAAAAGCCAACTGTGCAGTCGCTATCTGCGAACAAATCGGTGACCCTGCTACCAGCAAAGGCCCTGTTGAGCGTCAGGTGCAGCGGGTAATCACACCAGGTACGTTGGTGGAAGACGGCTTGCTCAATGCACGTGAAGACAACCTTATTATTGCTGTATTACAGCGGCCTGCTAAATCTAGCATTCAGGCGGGCACCGCTCAATTTGCCATTGGCGCGTTAGAGCTGAGCACAGGCCAGTTAATTGCGCGTGAATTAGCTGGCATGGGTGAACTTAAAAACGAACTGACTCGCCTACGACCAGCCGAAGTTTTAGTTGCTGATGACCAAAACGAATTGGAGCAGCAGCTGAGTGAATACCTAGGCAAAAATGCTCTATTGCATTCAATTCCTCTGTGGTATTTTGAAACAGCACGCGCACAAGAAGCTTTATGCCAAGTGTTTGCCACTCAAAGCTTAGATGCTTTTGAAAGCGCCTCGTTTCCCTTTGCCACTCAAGCTGCAGGCGCATTAATGCAATACATCAATGAGCTGCGTTTGACACAACTTGGGCATATCAAACATATTGATTATTTGCGCGAGCAAAACCAGTTGGTCGTGGATGAAGTTAGCCGTGTCAATCTTGAGCTTGAGCGCAGCATAAATGGCGGCGTGGAACATACCGTAGTAGCACAAATCGACCGCTGCGCCACCGCAATGGGTGCGCGCCAACTGCGCCGCTGGCTGGGTGACCCTAGTCGTGACCATGCCTTATTGCAAACACGCCACGCAGCTGTCAATGCCTTACTAGACAACGACAGCTACAATGCAATGGCTAAAACTCTGCAACCCATTGGCGACTTGCAACGGGTAGTGGCACGCATCGCCACTGGCCACGCTAAGCCGCGTGATTTAGTGCGCCTGCGCGATGCGCTACGTGCCATTCCGCAAGTGAAAATGGAGCTAGCCTTGGTAGACAGCGACGCTTTAGCGCAAATTAATGCAGGCATTGCCGCATTTGAGCCGCTGACGCAGCTTTTAAGCCAAGCTATTAAAGACGAACCGGCCGCTGTACTGCGCGATGGCGGCGTAATTAAAGATGGCTTTGATGAGCAGTTAGACGAGTACCGTAATTTGCAGCGTGATACTGGGCAATTCTTGCTGAAAATTGAAGCACAAGAAAAGCGTTTGACGGGCGTAGAGACTTTGCGCGTACGCTATAACCGCGTGCATGGCTATTACATTGAACTGCCACGCTCACGCAGCAACGATGTGCCAAAGCATTACACCCGTCGGCAAACCTTAAAAAATGCTGAGCGCTTTATCACCGAAGAGCTCAAAGAGTTTGAAGACCGCATTTTAAGCGCAAATGAACAAGCTCTTGCGCGTGAAAAGCAGCTTTACAACGACGTATTAAACACCTTACTACCCGAGTGTAGTGCATTATTACAAACGGCTTCCATGTTGGCACAATTAGATGTGTTGGCTAATTTTGCTGAGCGCGCTGTTAGCTTAAACTGGGTGCAGCCACAATTGCACGACGGCGAAGGCATGCACATCATTGGTGGGCGCCACCCCATTGTAGAAGGCTCATTACAAACACCGTTTATTGCCAATGACACTGAGTTTGATAAGCAACGTTGCTTGCAAATCATCACCGGCCCAAATATGGGCGGCAAGAGTACTTTTATGCGCCAGACGGCACTGATCGTCTTGCTAGCTCATACAGGTTCATTCGTGCCAGCTGATTCAGCTGAAATCGGCTTAGTGGACCGTATCTTCACCCGCATTGGTGCTGCCGATGATCTAGCCAGCGGCCGCTCGACATTTATGGTCGAAATGACCGAAATGGCACATATTTTACGCCATGCCACTTCACATAGCTTAGTGCTAGTGGATGAAATTGGCCGCGGCACCAGCACATTCGATGGGCTGTCATTGGCTTGGGCCTGCGCAGTAGACTTAGCTCGTCGAGTGC
>CALIFM010000210.1 GCA_938021685.1 uncultured Gammaproteobacteria bacterium
AGCCATGATATTACAGCAGACCACTGAACACTTAGAGCAAAGCCCTTCTGGCCAGCTGCGGCATTTTTTAACCACTTCGAGCCACGATCGCGCGATGCTAGAGCGCATTCTTGATTTAGCCGAGACTTATATTGACTTTAAGAAACAAAAATTGCTTACCGCACCGCTGCTAGAAGGCAATACAGTGGTCAATGTGTTTTTTGAACCCAGCACCCGCACCCGCACTACTTTTGAGATTGCCGCCAAACGATTATCGGCCGAAGTTATCAACTTAGATGCCAGCCGCATGTCCACGACCAAAGGCGAATCGATTTTGGATACCATCCATACTTTAGAAGCGATGCACGTGGATTTATTTGTAGTACGCGACGGCGCTAGCGGTGCAGCGCAGCTAATTGCGCAACACGTGCCGGATCACATCAAAGTAATTAACGCCGGTGATGGGCGCCATGCCCACCCTACTCAGGCGATGCTGGACATGTTTACTTTACGCCATGAAAAAGGCCACATTGAAGGCCTCACCGTGGCGATTGTGGGTGATGTATTACACTCAAGAGTAGCGCGTTCGCAAATTCATGCTCTACGCATATTAGGCGCGAAAGAAATTCGTGTCATTGGTCCACGCACATTAATTCCGACCAAAATTGAAGCAATGGGAGTCAAAGCCTACTCCGATATGGACGAAGGCTTAAAAGATGTGGATGCCATCATGATGCTACGCTTGCAGCATGAACGCATGGATGGCCAGCAGATCCCAGGACAACAAGAGTATTTTTACCGATTCGGACTGAGTGAACGCCGCGTTGCCTTAGCCGCCAAAGATGCAGTCGTCATGCACCCTGGACCAATGAACCGTGGCTTAGAAATCGCCTCAGACGTAGCAGATGGCCCACAATCAGTAATCTTGGCACAAGTAACCAATGGCATCGCCGTACGTATGGCCATCATGACCTTACTATTAGCCGATCCAGGTGCAGCCACGCGCCGTATGGCACAATATCAAGCGGCAGCAACGTTATGAGCACACTAGCAATCATTGGTGGCCGAGTCATCGACCCTAAAAACGAAGTGGAGGCTGTTAGCAATGTCTATATCAAAAAAGGCCGCATTATCGCCATCGGCAAGCGTGCACCAAAAAACTTCGACAAGGCGCAACAAATTGACGCTACTGGCCAAATCGTCTGCCCAGGATTAATTGACCTTTGCGCACGAGTCCGCTTGCCCGGCGCTGATTCCGCCCACGCGCTCAAAAAAGAGCTTAAATCTGCCGTGGCTGGCGGCGTAACTCGAGTAGTCTGCCCTCCTGATACCCGACCGGTCATCGACATGGCAGCGACTGCCTTATTAGAACAAGATTTAGCCAATGATATCGGCCTTGCACGGGTGCACCCATTGGGAGCCATGACCCGCAACTTGGACGGCGAAGCATTAACCGACATGGCTATGCTGAAAGAAGCCGGTTGCGTCGGTGTAAGCAATGCATTACGCCCTATCGTCGACACACTTGTAGCACGGCGCGCAATGCAATATGCCAGCACTTATGGCATCAAGGTGTTTTTAACCCCGATCGATTCTTACTTGCAAGGTAACGGCTGTATTCACGAAGGCGAGATCAGCACGCTGCTTGGCTTGCCAGCCATTCCCGAATCGGCTGAAACAGTGGCAGTTGCGCGCGATTTGGCGCTGGTAGAGACAGCCAATGTTCAGGCGCACATCCATCTAATCTCCTCAGCGCGCTCGGTGAATATGATTCGCAATGCTAAAAAGCGCAGTTTAAGCGTGAGCGCAAGCGTATCGGCGCACCACCTACACCTATCTGAAGATGATATGGTGGCCTTTGATGCTAGCTACAAAGTTCAGCCTCCGTTACGAAGCGAACGCGACAAGAAAGCCCTGCGCCAAGGTATTAAAGACGGCACCTTAACTGTTGTCTGTTCTGATCATCACTCGCGCGGCAAAGACACCAAATTAGTGCCATTTAGCGAGGCATCGACCGGCATCGTTGGTTTACAGACGCTGCTGCCACTAACCTTAAAATTAGCGGAGCAAGGCGTTTGCAATTTAAGCGAGGCCATTGCTTTATTAACCGCTAACCCAGCGGCAGAAATAGGTCTTGATACTGGTCATTTAGGCATTGGTAGCACAGCCGATATTTGCGTGTTTGATCCAAACAAAGAATGGCAACTTACCAATAAAGCTTTATTCAGCCGAGGCATCAACACTCCATTTTTAAATCAAACGATGCAGGGCCAAGTCAGCCATACCTTAATCAATGGTAAAGCAGTATTTGGTTAAAACACGTCAGTACTTAAATAGCGATCACCACGGTCACAGACAATGCTCACAATAATGGCATTGCTCACTGTTTTACCCAACTGCAAAGCTGCTGCAAACGCCCCGCCGGATGAAATACCACAAAAAATGCCCTCTCGCTCAGCCAATTGCTTGGCTGTCTTTTCAGCCAGCTCTTGCGACACATCAATGTATTGGTCTACCCGCTGAGCATCAAATATTTTAGGCAAATAGGCTTCAGGCCAGCGACGAATACCCGGTATAGACGCACCCTCTTTAGGCCGCACCCCAACAATTTGAACACTAGGGCTAACTTCTTTCAAATACTGCGACACCCCCATAATCGTTCCAGTAGTACCCATTGAGCTGACAAAATGGGTGACTTGTTGCTGTGATTGCTGCCAAATTTCTGGCCCGGTAGACAAATAATGCGCATCGGGGTTGTTACTATTAGAAAACTGATCCAGCAATAAACCTTCGCCGCGCTGCTGCATCGCCAGCGCCAAATCACGTGCGCCTTCCATGCCTTCATCGGATGAAACTAACACCAGCTTTGCCCCGTACACACTCATGGTAGTGCGTCGCTCTTGGCTCATATTGTCAGGCATGATCAAGATCATTTTATAGCCCTTAATCGCTGCGATCATCGCCAGTGCAATGCCGGTGTTACCACTTGTTGCCTCAATGATGGTATCGCCTGGTTTGATCTTGCCTGCACGTTCGGCCTGCACAATCATATTTAACGCCGGGCGATCTTTAACCGACCCAGCTGGGTTATTACCCTCAAGCTTGGCAAGATATACATTGCCATCATCCGGCGCCATGCGCTGTACCTGCACCAGCGGAGTATTGCCAATAGCCGACTCAAGAGTCATGAAGTTAGAAGTATTCATATTTACCGTCGCACTGTGATGTTGACCGCTTAAGCAATAAGCTCTATATGTTGAATAATCAGCTGCACACTTTGCACGCCGCGAAACTCATTCACATCTAAACTATACACTGCTTTGATCGTTTTGGGGTTCGTGGGTTTATCGGGCGAGTCCAAATAGCGAAAGGCAATCGCGTCAATGCTACGACCACCCCCAGTTTTGCCAGCGCTTGGCACTTGCAAAGTCAGTTTTAAGTGAACCTTCCCAACTAGTCGCGCATTAAGTACTTCAAAGGTACCATCAAATACTGGTGCAGGAAATGCTTGCCCCCACGGAGCCAAAGTTCTTAATTGCTGTGCCAAATCTAAGCTAAGCTCAGTTTCTTGCAAAGGGCCGTCGCTTAGCACCGCATTGTCATTTGGCAAGTGTTCAGTCAAGCGCTTAACTTCGTCATTAAAGGCTTGTTCAAACACAGCAAACTTATCTGCTTCAATACTGAGACCTGCTGCCATTGCATGCCCACCAAATTTGATAATCAATCCCGGATGCTGAGCATTTAAAGTTGCTAACACATCGCGAATATGTACCTGCTTAGTTGAACGACACGAGCCTTTGAGGTGACCATCTTCACCCGGCGCAAACACCGCAGTGGGCAAATGCAATTTATCTTTCACTCGCGAAGCCACCAGCCCCACCACGCCCTCATGCCATTGATCATTAAACAAAGCTACGCCATATTGTGTTAGCTTGGCTGGCCAGTCCATCGCATCTACCGTTGCAAAAGCTTCTTGTTGCATGCCCTGCTCAATACTTTTACGTTCTTGGTTGATGGCATCTAGTTCTTTAGCCAGTTCACTTGCTGCATGTGGGTCACTGGCCAACAAACATTCAATGCCCGTGGAGATGTCCGCCAAGCGCCCTGCCGCATTAAGCCGCGGCCCCAGCACAAATCCTAAATCATTCGCAACTAACGAAGCCAGCGGCCGCTTAGCTATCGCCATCAAGGCGCGCACCCCTGCGCGAGTACGGTCACTGCGCATACGCGCCACACCCTGCGCCACCAAAATACGATTATTATGGTCTAGCGGCACTAAATCAGCAGCTGTGCCCAAGGCTACTAAATCAAGCATGTCTACCAGCGGCGGTGGTGCCAAGCCTTGTTGCTCAAACCAATCTTGCGATTGCAAGTGCGCACGCAAGGCTAACATCAAGTAAAACACCACACCTACACCCGCTAACATCTTACTGGGAAAGTCACATGCAGGCTGATTAGGATTAATAATCGCCACCGCTTCAGGCAACATATCACCAGCCAGGTGGTGGTCAGTCACGATTGTATCCACGCCGTGCTGCTTTAATAGTGCAATACCGTCAATACTTGCGATACCATTGTCTACTGTGATCACCAAATCTGGTGCGCTTTGAACGATATCTTGCGCGAGTTTTAGCGACAAACCATAACCATATTCAAAACGATTCGGCACACAATAGCCTACTGATGCCGACCCCATTTGTTGCAATGCCTCAATCGCCAGCACCGTAGAAGTGGCTCCGTCTACGTCATAGTCACCGACAATCAATATGCGTTGCTGCTGTTGCAATGCTGCCACTAAGCGCGCAGTAGCGGCAGTCATACCATAAAGTTTATCAGGACTGATCAGATCACTTAATGAATGACTGATTTGCGCAGGCTCTTCAATGCGACGATTACGCAAAACCCGCTGCACCACTGGATGATAATCCTGTAAAGCATTCGATTCGCTTGCTGAAGTAACAGGAGCTGCTTGCTCATCATGGCCTGGTGCTACCTCACCGCGCCGCTTAATCTGCATTGCTGTCATTTATCCTGCCCCGCCCCCCCCTTTTCGGCAAACCACTTCAACATTGTGTCCATCCGGATCAATGACATAAGCAGCATAATAGGATAGCCCATATTGCAACCTTAGTCCTGGCCTTCCGTTATCTTTGCCACCAGCTGTTAAAGCTATGCGATGAAATTGATCGACTG
>CALIFM010000211.1 GCA_938021685.1 uncultured Gammaproteobacteria bacterium
GCGTCTACCAATTCCGCCACCTCGGCAAGAGTGTACAATTACATTAGGCGTATTTTATAGCCAGCGCGTAATGTATAAAAACCCACTGCATGCGTCAATCATAAAGCGCATAATGGGCTGATAAATTCTAGCCTATTGGTATAGGCAACTAAACAAACAAAGTGCCTGTATTTGACGGGCGCGTAAACTAATTTGGCTGATGCCAATAAAAAAAATTAACAACAAAAATTAAATTGAAACAAACTGATAAAACTAATTACCGTGCTGCTGATAATAGCGGCGTACCCGTGCCATCACGCTCATTGATTATTGGCAAGCTCACTGAAGTGGGCACGCCGATGAGCTTGAAAGCCTTAAAGGCGGCTTTTACATTAGAAGAAAAAGAACAAGCGGGCTTTCTTGAACGTTTAGCACGCATGGCAGCACGCGGCATGTTGCTGCAAGACCGTCGTGGACGGTATTCTTTGCCGCAGAAAATGGACATGGTCATTGGCCGTGTGCTCGGGCATGCGCAAGGCTATGGCTTTGTGGTGCCCGATGATGGCGGTGAGGACTTGTACTTGCACCCGCGACAAATGCGTAAGGTGCTACATAATGACAAAGTGTTGGCGGTGGTGCGGCGTATCGATAGCCGTGGGCGTAAAGAAGGCGCGATTGTGGAAGCGATTGTGGACCCCGAGCGCGAAATTGTAGGGCGTTATTATTACGATTCAGGTTCGCATTTTGTCGACCCTGATGACTTGCGTTATGCCCAAGAGATTGTTATTCCAGCGGGTGCAACATTGGACGCCAAAAACGGTGATGTGGTGGTGGTGAAAATTACTAAGCACCCGATTGAACATCGTCATGTGGTGGGCCGTGTTGTGGAAGTAGTGGGTGATGAATTTACCCCTGGTATGGAAACTGACATCGCGATTCGTAAGCACGAATTGCCGCATGGCACCTCCAAGGCGGTGCAGGCGCAGCTCAAGCAAATGGGTGCGTCTTTGCAGGAGGTGAACATCGAAGCTGGGCGTAAGGATATTACGCACTTACCACTGGTAACAATTGACGGTGCCGACGCGCGTGATTTTGATGATGCAGTATATGCTGAGCGTAGCGGCAAAGGCTGGCGTTTGATAGTGGCGATCGCGGACGTAAGCCATTATGTGAAGACGGGCAGCGCGCTGGATGAAGAGGCTTATGAGCACGGCAATTCGGTGTACTTCCCAAGCCGCGTAATTCCGATGTTGCCAGAGGAGTTGTCGAATGGCATTTGCTCCTTGAAGCCCGATGAGAATCGTAATTGCATGGTGTGTGATATTAATTATGATCGCAATGGCAAGGTGCTGGCGTATGAGTTTTATCCTGCTGTGATGTATTCGCACGGCCGTTTAACCTATAACGAGATGGCTCAGATTGTGGTGGAGCAAGATGATGCAGCACGGATCAAGCGCGGTGATTTATGTATTCACTTAGATAATCTGCATGCGTTTTATCAAACCATGCAAGTGCAGCGTGATTTACGCAGCACCATCGATTTTGATTTCCCTAAGCCACTGTTTATCTTTAATGAACAGAAAAAAATTGAGCGCGTGGCGATGCGTGAAAGTAATGCCGCGCATAAGATTATTGAAGAGTGCATGTTGGCAGCGAATGTCTGCGCGGCCCAATTTATTGAAAAGCACCAAAAAAGCGGCATGTATCGCAACCATGAAGGGCCGGATGAAGAAAGCTTGACCGACCTGCGTGCCTTTTTAAGTGGCTTTGGATTGCAGTTGCACGGTGGTAATGAGCCTAATGCCGAACATTATGCAGCTGTTTTAAACGAAATCGAAAAGCAGCCTGAATTCGCGCCGTTGATTCAAATTGTATTGTTGCGCAGCTTAAAACAGGCAGTATATGCAGCTGATTCTTTAGGTCATTTTGCTTTGAATTACCCAGAGTATACGCATTTTACTTCGCCGATTCGGCGTTACCCAGATTTGATTGTGCACCGTCTGATTCGGCAAATTATCGGCCAAGGCGCGGGTGAGCATTTAGGCCCGGAAGGTCACAGCTTAAGTCAAATGGGTGAGCATTGCTCGCGCACTGAGCGCCGTGCGGATGAGGCCACCCGTGATGTGTCTGATTGGCTTAAAGCGCAGTTTATGCAAGCTTATGTTGGGGATAACTTTAGCGGCAAAATAAGCGGAGTAAAAGAGTTTGGTTTGTTTGTACAGCTGGATGATGTGTTTATTGATGGCTTGATTCATGTGACTATGTTGGGGAATGATTATTTTCACTTTGACCCAAGTCACTTTCAGATGACAGGTGAACGTACAGGCAAGCGCTTTCGTTTAGGCGATGCAGTGGAAGTGAAAGTGATGAAGTCCGACCCGCAATCGGGCAAAATTGATTTTGCGTTGGTTGGCGATGATGGTGAAGTCGAAGGGGGTTTAAGTCATCGTAAGCCTAAGTCGAAAAAATCGAAAGCGAAGTATGGCGGGAAGCCTAAAGATAAAGGTCGATCAGCTAAGAGTGATAAAAGCAGCGGTAAAAAAGGCAAGTCAAGTAAAGGCAAGACTAAGCGTGGTAAGTCTAAATCAGTTAAGCGCAAAAAATAAAAAATCATGCCGAGCACAAGAAACCAAAACAGTGGCTTTAAGCGATTTAAGCGTGGTAATGATAAATTGAAGGGTGATATGGTGTTTGGCTTGCATTCGTCCTTGTCGCGTATTGAGCGTGCACCGCAAAGTATCAAGCAAGCTTGGGTGGCTGATGGGCCTAACCGCCGTTTGCAAGAAGTAATAGAAGCGCTATCGAAGGCCAAGGTGGCGATTGAACAACAGCCGCGTGCGCATCTGGATGAATTAACTAATCGAGCTAACCATCAAGGGGTGGTGTTGTTGACAGCCCCCCCTAGAATGCAAAAGGAAGCAGATTTAGAACAATTTTTAGATGCCCTGCAAACGCCGCCTTTATTACTAGTGTTAGACCAGGTGACCGACCCGCATAATCTAGGTGCTTGTTTACGCACTGCTGATGGAGCAGGGGTGGATGCGGTTATTGTGCCTAAAGATGGTTCTAGTCCGATGAGTGAGACCGTGCATCGTGTGGCTAGTGGCGCTGCGGATAATGTGCCAGTATTTTATGTAACTAATTTGGCGCGCAGTTTGCGTGGTCTCAAGCAGCGTGATATATGGTTAGTAGGCTTGAGCGACAGTGGTGAAACTAGTGTCTTTGGCAACAGTTTTCCTGATGCTTGTGCGGTGGTGATGGGATCTGAAGGCGATGGGCTGCGTCGCTTAAGCGCAGAGGAGTGCGATGAGCTTATGCACATTCCGATGCACGGTACAGTATCCAGTTTAAATGTGTCGGTGGCTACGGGCGTGGTGTTATATTCGTTGCTGCAAAGCCGTTTGAAGTAAGAGCTTAAGCAGCGGCAAAAGAGGGTAATAAAAAATTACCGAATCTAGGAGCCTATTTGCTAGATAATTTTGTAAACTAGGGCCGATATAGGCGCAGAGCCCAATCCATTAATAATAAAAGCGAACTGCTTACATGGTTTGCTGATTATCTACTGCCGAAAGCTGATTGAAAACAACCACTAAAAAAGCTTTGTACGTGCTGCTCGACTCTTTGCTAGTGGTGCTAGCTGTGGTGCTGTGTGTAGTGCTGTCGGGTGAGGCCTGGTCAGGTTTATCTTTGCGCGACAAAAGCTCGATACTGCTGTTCCCCTTAGCGGCGATTCCGTTGTTTTACTTTACTGGCTTATATGATGCGGTTATCCGTTATTTAAGCTTTAAGGCGGTGTTTACCGTGCTTAAAAGTATTACGGTGGTGAGCTTTGCTTGGGGACTAGTGTCTTGGTTATTTGTTGATAATATTCCTAATCACACTGTGCTGCTGTTATGGATGTTGCTTTTAGTGGTGATCGGCGGTAGCCGTTTTTTACGCAGCTGGCAGTATGCCTATTACGGCGAAGGCTATAGCTTAAACAAAGATAAAAGTAATGTGCTAATTTACGGTGCGGGAACAGCAGGGGTGCAGCTGGCTACGTTACTTTCATATGGCAGCAAGCACGTGGCTAAAGCCTTTATTGACGACGCGCCTACTTTGCAAGATCGCATGGTGGAAGGGCATCGGGTTTACTCCAGTGATCAAATTCAGCACTTGATTGATAAGTACGAAATTAAAGAAGTGCTGCTAGCGATCCCATCGGCATCTAGCAGCCGCCGTAAACGGATTTTACGAACCTTAGAGCCCTTTCGGGTGCATGTGCGGTCTTTGCCTAGCATTGATGAGATCGTTAATTGTGAGGTGAAAGTAGATGACATCAGGGAAGTGGATGTGATGGACTTGCTGGGCCGTGACCCTGTGCCAGCAGATGAAATGCTACTACAGTCTACGATCACCGATAAAGTGGTGATGGTGACTGGGGCGGCAGGGTCCATTGGTTCGGAACTATGCCGGGAGATCGTCAAGCTATCACCGAAAGCTTTGGTTTTGTTTGAACAGCATGAATTTGGTTTATATGAGTTGAGCAATCAACTAGAACATGCTGGGCCTAAAGTGGTGCCAGTGCTGGGTTCTTTGATGAACAAGGCTTTATTGAAACGGGTGATTGCCCAGCAGCAGGTGGATACGATTTATCATGCGGCAGCCTATAAACATGTACCAATCGTTGAGAGCAACCCAGCGGCAGGCTTGCTGAATAATGTGGTCGGTACTTTGAATGTTGCGCAGGCAGCGAGCACCGCGGCAGTGGAGCGCTTTGTGCTGATTTCAACCGATAAAGCGGTGCGCCCGACTAATGTGATGGGCGCCAGTAAACGCGTTGCCGAATTGGTGATTCAGGCAATGGATGAAACTGTACCGAATGTAAAATACTGCGCGGTGCGCTTTGGAAATGTAATTGGCTCATCGGGTTCGGTGATTCCACGTTTTCGTGAGCAGATAAAAAATGGTGGGCCGATTACGGTAACCGACAAAGAGGTGACACGCTTTTTTATGACAATGCCTGAAGCAGCGCAGTTGGTGATTCAGGCGGGAGCCTTGGGTCAAGGTGGAGATATTTTTGTGCTGGATATGGGCAGCCCTGTCAAAATTGACGATATGGCCCGGCGTATGGTGCGTTTAAGTGGCCTTGACGTGGCTGATGACGACAATCCGAATGGTGACATTGCTATTGAATATACGGGCTTGCGGGCGGGCGAAAAGCTATACGAAGAATTATTGATTGGTGATAATGCTAACCCCACGCGCCATTCACGTATTCTGCGTGCGCAAGAAGAGAGTTTAGCGATGGAGCAAGTACTTGAAGTGATTACGCAGCTGCAGCAGCATATCGAAACTGACAACTTGGCTGGTCTTACTCAAACTTTAAAGCAAACTGTGGATGGATATCAGCCTGGTGTGAACTTGTCGAGCTGAGATTCGGCAACTCCCGATGGTCGTCGGTGTTGATCTTAGTGACCTTCGTACAGTGAGTTGATTAAATCGATATTTTGCTTAAGCACCTGCTTTCGTCGTACCTTGAGCGTAGGGGTTAGGGTTTCGTTTTCGATAGTCCATGGCTCAGGCATGATCGCAAACTCGTAGATTTTGGCATAACCTGGGAAATCACTTAAGGCCTCACGTATTCGATTTGTAAGCTCTGCATGTAAAGTAGCTTCATCGCGGTTGGGGTCGTGTTCGAACCACTTGAGTTTTTCTGCCTCGTTCAAAACCAACAAAGCGCTTAAGTAAGGGCGGCCTTCTCCAATCACCAAGGCTTGCTCGACCAGTGAATCTAAAATGATGGCCGATTCGATGTCAGCGGGTGGCACTTTTTCACCGTTGGCTAGCACTAAGATATCTTTAAGGCGGCCGGTGATGACTAAATAATCGCCGTCAAAGCGTGCTACATCACCT
>CALIFM010000212.1 GCA_938021685.1 uncultured Gammaproteobacteria bacterium
GGCTCCGGATTCAAACGAACCCATGCCAGTAGCTATGCAGCAAAAGCTCATGGCCACTTGGAAACATATCGAGCAGACCATTCCAGGCACAAAATTCAATTATTCCTTTTGGACCGAAGCCAAGCCACGACGTAGCACCTATCCATCTTGCAGAGCGGCCCTGATTGCGCGCAAGCATGACACCAAGTTAGAAGATGCGATCACCCATGCGATTCAAAAAGCTTATTACCTCAAGGCAAAAAACCCTTCGGATGACGATACTCTGATTGACGCTGCGGTAGCTGTGGGCTTAGATGCTGATAAATTTGCTGCCGATCTACGCAGCGAAGCAATCGATCAAGCCTTGCAAGCCGAATTGACGTTCGCACGGCGCAATGGCCTTAATGGCTTTCCCGGCATCATGCTGGCACTGGGCGACGAGCGACTTCATATTCCTATTGACTACAACAACCCTAAAGGCATGTTGCAGCACATCGATAGCGGCTATGCCCAATTAGAGGAGCAATAAACATTTAACCATCGCTGCCCACTGCCTCTAGCGCACATAATATGTTTAAATTGGCACACCAGTGCTGCTATCCGTTTTACGGTTGATATGTAGCAGCAGACATCAATCGTACACTTTTTATCATGCAATTTTCTAAATTCGGCAACCGCTTAAGTAAAGATAGCGGCATTTTGCAACTGATGGATGACTTGGGCAATGCGGTGAATACCGCCGCCGATGAAGAGCTGTACATGCTGGGTGGCGGAAACCCTAGCCACATTCCTGAAGTACTGGATATTCTACAAGAAGAATTATTGCATGTAGTACAAGATCGCAAAGACTTCACCAACTTAGTCGGCGATTATGATGGCCCACAGGGTAACGAAGCGTTTATAAGCAGCCTTTGTGAGATGTTTCAGTCGGAGTACGGCTGGGCCATTGATGAATCCAATGTCGCTATCACCAACGGTAGTCAATCAAGTTTTGGACTTATCTTTAATTTGCTCGCTGGTGATTTCAAACAAGAAGGCAACAAAAAGATTTTACTACCTTTGGTGCCTGAATATATCGGCTATGGCGATGTTAGCCTGAGCGATGCTCCACTGTTTTCTGCAGTTAAGCCATTGATCGAAATCGACGATGCTGGTTTTTATAAATATAGCGTTAACTTCGACGAACTGACTATTGGTAATAATATCGGTGCAGTATGCGTATCACGCCCCACCAACCCCACTGGCAATGTCATCACTGACGAAGAAGTACAAAAGCTTTCGGCACTAACCAAAGAAGCCAGCGTCCCAATGATTATAGACGGTGCTTACGGCTTACCTTTCCCCAACATCGTATTCACCGAGGCGACCCCTTTCTGGGATGAGCACGTTATTTTGTGTCTGAGTCTTTCTAAAATCGGCCTACCCGGTGTGCGCACTGGTATCGTGATTGCCCAACCCGAATTAATAGAAAAACTCACTGGCGCCAATGCCGTGTTTAGTTTGGCCCCTGGTAGCCTTGGTCCAAAAATGATGACGCGCTTGGTGCAAAACCGCCGCTTGCTAGATATCAGCAATAATCTTATTCAGCCCTATTATCAAGAGAAGGTAAAAATTGCCGTGAATGCTGTGCAGCAATCAATGGCTGATCTACCGGTGTACATTCACCAACCTGAAGGCGCGATATTCTTGTGGCTGTGGTTTAAGGATCTGCCTATCGACAGTGACGAGCTATATAAGCGCCTGAAAGCACAAAACGTGCTAGTCATTGCTGGTCAACACTTCTTCCCCGGCATTGAGGACGAAAACTGGGCACACCAATACGAGTGCATTCGGGTTAGCTTTACCGCTGAAGAACATACCTTACGCACTGGCATTGATAAAATCGGCAATGTGGTACGCGCTGCATTTGCGCAGCGCTAAAACAACATTGATGCAAGAATATAAACAGTTTTTATAAAGTCGTTAGGTATTTATTTTTAAGCTGCGCCTAAAACCATGAACACAAGCACTCAAGACAAACCTTTCATCTTTATCGCAGGGCTAGACCACAGCGGTACTTCATTGCTACATTCTGTTTAGCGACCTTAGTCTGAATCTAGACCCGCCAACAGTAGAGCATAATGTGCGCAGCAACGTAAACGACAAATACCTTGAAATGTGGAAGAAGGATGGTCGAAAACGACTTGGCTGGTCTAAACATAAAACCATCAAAAAGTTTGAAGCACGCGCTAATCAGTTCGGTTATAGCCTTAAAAACCCTAAGGACTCGCTACCAATATCTTGGTTATCAAAAGCCTAATCCCGAGAGGCACTTATACCTTTGATAGGCTTAATTAAGTGGGCCGACAAACACTGCTATTGATTCCACATGCGCCGTATGCGGGAACATATCAACCGCACCAGCTGTCAACAGCTTATAGCCTTGCTGATTCACTAAAATATCGGCATCGCGCGCTAAAGTGGCAGGATTACAAGACACATAAACGATGCGCTGCGGCTTTAGAATAGGTATATACTCACTAACTATTAGCTGCGCGCCGGACCGTGGCGGATCAATTAACATTTTGTTATAACCTGATTGCGGCAAACCTTTTTCTGCACCTTCTAGGTGTAAATTCGCTGCGTTAAACTGAGCATTGCTGATGTCATTGAGCTTAGCATTGTGCCCCGCCTGCTCAGTCATGCTTATCTCACCTTCCACGCCCAAAACCTGCGCACCGGAACGCGCTATCGGCAAGCTGAAATTACCCAAGCCACAGAACAGGTCCAACACTCTATCATCGGGCCTTAACTCTAAATACTCAACAGCAAGGCTAACCACTTTACGATTCATCTCGGCATTAACTTGGATAAAGTCGCTAGGCCTAAACTGCATGGTTAAATCAAAATCGGGGAGTAAGTAATGCAGCGCTGGGACACTAGCAGGTGGCTTAGGCCAAACAACATGAATGGAGTCTGGCCCTGCCGGTTGTAACATGAGTTGTACTTGATTTACCCCACCGAATGCCTCTAATAAGGGCAAATCATCGTCATTAAGTGGCTCTAAATGCCGAATAATCAAAGCTACATCGTCGTGCGCAGCCGCCACTTCAATTTGTGGAATGCGCTGGTGCACACTCAGCCCCTCCACCAACTCATGCAACGCAGGCAATAGATCAGAGATGCGCTGGTCCAACGTTAAGCAGGTTTTTAAGGATGTTAAGTAAGCAGTGCCCTTTTCACGAAACCCCACCAACACACCGCCTTTCTTCGGCACAAACTTGACCCCCAAACGCGCCTTACGCCGATAGTGAAATGATTCACCGCTAAGTGGCTCTAACCACTCCTGCGGCTGCACATGACCAATGCGTTGCAAATTGTCTTGCAATAGCTGCGCCTTAAAGTGCAACTGTGCAGCTGGTGCTAAATGCTGAGTGGCACAACCACCACAAACGCCAAAATATTCACACGGTGGTGTCACTCGACCTTCACTCGATGTAATAACATGCTCTAAGCGGCCAGCAAAACTGCCACGTTGCTTATTAAAAGGCGTGAATTCAACTTGCTCACTAGGCAACACACCAGGAACAAAATATACCCGCTCCTTGTGTTTAATGACTCCACGGCCATCATGCGCTAACGATGCTTCGGACGTGGCCACTACTGGATCATTTCTTTTTCTAGCCATATGATAAAATGCAGCGCATTAGAGGATGAACAAAAGCACCCTATTATCTCTTATCCAAGCCGCAATTTAGAACAAAATTCATGGACAGCTTAATCGACCAAGTGCTTAATACCATTTTGAATGCCTCCATCTGGAAAGGCTTGGCACGGTTGGATAATATGACCTTGCTAGCCGTTGCGGTGGCGGTATTCGTCATCATTGCTATTCGCCGACGTCGCTAGGAGCTCTTTCTCAAATAAAAAGGCTTCATGCTAAACCGCATGAAGCCCTCTAAACTCACCATCAGGGATTCCTATTTATAAACTGGGAATTTTGCACACAACTGCGTCACCTGCTCTTTTACGCGGTTAATAGTCTCAGGGTTATCGATATCTTCCAGCACCTCACACATCCAACCCACTATGGTCTCCACTTCTGCCTCTTTAAAGCCGCGCGTGGTAATTGCTGGTGAACCCAAGCGCAATCCACTGGTAACAAAAGGCGAGCGCGGGTCATTCGGCACGCTGTTTTTGTTGACCGTGATATTCGCTAGGCCTAAGGCTGCATCAGCTGCCTTGCCCGTGATATCTTTATCAATTAAGTCTAGCAAGAACAAATGATTGTCCGTGCCGCCCGAAACCACTTTATATCCGCGCTTAATAAAAGCGTTTGCCATTGTTTGTGCGTTCACGACAACTTGCTTTTGATAATCGACAAAATCAGGCTGCATCGCTTCTTTAAATGCCACCGCCTTGGCCGCAATAATATGCATCAAGGGACCACCTTGAATACCGGGGAAGATCGCTGCGTTCAGCTTTTTTTCAATATCGGCATTTTCACGTGCCAAAATCAAACCACCGCGTGGCCCACGCAAGGTTTTGTGCGTAGTAGTAGTAGTCACATCAGCGATATTGATAGGACTGGGATACAGGCCTGCTGCCACCAAGCCGGCCACATGCGCCATGTCTACCAATAAGTATGCGCCGACTGAATCGGCAATTTCACGAAAACGCTGCCAATCCATGATGCGCGAATAAGCCGAAAAGCCCGCCACAATCATCTTGGGTTTATGCTCGCTCGCCAAGGCTTGCACTTGGTCATAGTCCACTTCGCCGGTCTCTTCATCAAGGCCGTACTGCACTGCATTGTAGGTTTTACCCGAAAAATTCACATGCGAACCATGAGTTAAGTGGCCGCCGTGCGCCAAACTCATGCCCAGCACTGTATCGCCTGCCTCCAGCAGCGCCAAGTACACGCCCGCATTTGCTTGCGAGCCCGAATGCGGTTGCACGTTTGCATAATGAGCACAAAATAATTCTTTCACACGATCAATCGCCAAAGTTTCAGCAGTGTCCACGTGCTCACAACCACCGTAATAACGCTTAGCTGGATAACCTTCAGCATATTTATTAGTCAAAGCCGATCCCTGCGCCTGCATCACACGTGCACTGGTGTAATTTTCAGAAGCGATTAATTCGATATGATGCTCTTGGCGCTCGGTTTCACTCTGCATCGCTGCCCATAATTCGGCATCAAAATCAGCAATATT
>CALIFM010000213.1 GCA_938021685.1 uncultured Gammaproteobacteria bacterium
GCGGCCTTATGCTGTGCAAAATTGGTTTAACTTCAGCAGCAAACTTGCCCCATAAATTATATATAGAGTGGCAAAACATACAGACTATTTTCAATCTACTAAATGGATAGCCATTTCCATCGTTGCCCGTTCCTTATCAGGGTCAGGCTTGGTTTCTATTGTACGCAGCTTGTTGATATAGCTTTCAGGCAAGGCATGCTCGATCGCGCCACGCAGCACATGTTCTTTATACCACTCGTACGGCTGCATGACTGTTGCGCAATCCAATGCGATGGCCGATGATTGCACTGCACGGTAAGCTGTAGCTGTTAATAATTTACGTTCGCGCGAAATCACCGTCACGGACTCACGTTGATAGTGCACGGGCACACCCTCAAACCCATCCAGCAATGGCCAATCTGTATCTGCCAGTTGATACACTACTCCCCAAGTAGTAGCGAAAGCTTGCAGAGTGATATCGCACTTAGCTGAGCCATCAATACTGAGCTTACTAAACTGCATCACATTGTTCTCCAGTCGCGCTACACACACCACCTGCGCTAATGACACCCGCGCACGTAGGCGTAAGCTGGATAAGTTTGAGCCATAGGCAAAATAATAATTAGGCGTTTGCATACCGCTAGTGTACTCGGTGCTTACCAACACTATTATTGTTTATTTATCGCACCCAACTCCCTATCAAAACTCATATGTTCTTGTCATCACCGCGCTTAAAAAAGGCGCTCATTTATACAACTTTAGTCGAATACCCTTACGCTACACACTCATTATTCCAATTTAATACCAATTAAAACGCAGTGCATTTAGGGCAAACTTCATCATGTAGAATGCATTTCGTTGCTGATTTGTACAGCAGCCAAAATTAACCTAAATAACTGAAAAACAAATATTAAATATTTAGGCTTAGCGACGCAGCAGCAAAACAAAACACATCATGCTGCGTTATTTGACATCATCATCAGGAGGAGATAACAGATGACACCAGAGGAAATTCAGGCCGCGCTGTCAGCCGCGGCCACCATTAATCTAGAGGTCTACTATTACTGGGCCACCGCGATCATGGTCTTGATTCACGCGGGCTTTTTAATGTACGAAATGGGCGCTTCGCGAGTCAAACATACACTCGCTTCAGGCACCAAAAACATTTTAGCATTCGCCTTTATGATCCCGACGTTCTATATGTTTGGCTGGTGGATATACCTCGCTATGACCAACGGCTTTGCGCCCGACTTCGCCGCAGGCGCAGGTGGTGTACCATGGGGTGAATCTATGGGGCCAAACTTACAAGATAACGCCACAGGCGTATTCGTGGGTGCCTTTACCCTATTTGCTTGTACAACCGCCTCGATTCTTTCAGGTGCAGTTATCGAGCGTATCCGCATGATGTCCTTTATAGTACTAGCCGTGCTGCTTGGTTCGGTAGTATGGGTACTTTCAGCCTCTTGGGGCTGGCATTACTTAGGCTGGATGGTGACCAAATGGGGTTATCACGACTTCGGCGCATCAGGCGTGGTACATATGATCTCTGGCTTTTTTGCTTTAGGTGTACTAATCAACTTAGGGCCGCGAATCGGCAAGTTTAACGCTGACGGCTCAGCCAATGTCATCAAAGGCCACAGCTTACCAATGACGGCAACTGGCCTCATGCTCATTGTAGTCGGCTTTTTCGGCTTTTTAGGCGCTTGCGTTATTTTCCCAGGCTCGCCTGTTAGCTTTCACCCGACTATGTGGACCAATATTTACGGCGGCCCAACCACGCTTTCTGCTATTTGTTTCAACACACTTATGGCAGTAGCGGGCGGTATTATTGGTTGCTATGTCAAAACCCGCGACCCGTTCTGGATGATGTCCGGCGCACTATGCGGCGTAATCTCCGCAGCAGCTGGTCTTGACATGTGGAACCCAAGCTTAGCTTTCATCATCGCTTTTGCTGGTGGTCTGCTTGGCCCAGTTGCAGCAGGCATGGTTGAAAAACTGGGCATTGACGACGCTGTTGGCGCTTTCTCAGTGCATGGTGTTTGCGGTGTATGGGGCTTGTTGGCTGTTGGCATCTTTATGGGCGGTTATCCACCAATCTCCGCTGATATCCCAACTATCACTTTTATGGGCCAGTTTAAAGGCATGCTAGTCATGGCAGCACTGGGCTTTATCCCCGGTTATGTTGCGTCACTGTTGTTTAAAGTCACAGGTTTGCTACGTGCTAGCGATGCAGTACAGTTGGCGGGTATGGACGTCGAAGTGGTCGGCGATGCATACCCTGAAGAAATCCGAACCATTTAATTTCAAACTAATTTAACAAAAGGACAATACTATGATCAATTCAAGTCCAATTACTACTTGGGAAGGCGCAGGTGCATTCTTCAATTTTGCAGGCAGCGGCAGTGCCGTAGTTTGCTTTTGGATAATGACCGCTCTGCTAGTTGTGCCGTTAATTGTGGCCTTAAATGCTGAACGCTCAGCGGAACAAACGCACGGTTAATTAATAATAAAAAAACATAGCCACTTTTTAGAGGACATTGGGCCGCAGGCAATAGCTTGCGGCTTTTTTATGGGCAGCACATAAACTAGCGATTACGAAGATATCGAACGATACCCACAACACTGATCATCACCCAAAATATTTCAATCATCGCAGCGGCTAAATTAAACTCAACACTCAACGAAATTAAAATTAGGGCCGCACCAATTAGATTGATCACCGAAAATGCCAACATCTCACTGGTCATTTTTCCCAGCTGCAATAGCAGATAGCATCCGACAATACAAAGCACTCCCAAGTTTCCCACAATGTCATGCCAACCGATGCTCATAAGGTGTCGTCTTTATAAATTTGAAATCGTAGAGTAGTCCACCATTATGGCGAACAACGAGAAAAAAGCCAGGTTGAGTTTATTTCTCAATTAGAACAGCACGAAAATCATTCACATTGGTGAAGGTCGGGCCTGTGTCGATTAAACAATCCAGGGCTTTAAAAAAAGAATAGCTATCATGCTGCTCACAGCTTTCAACAAGGCTTAAACCTGCTTGCTTGGCTCTGGCTAATGTATCTGGACCAATACATGCTCCCGCCACTGGCTCGCTGCCATCGCGGCCATCTGTATCAATCGCCAAAGCATGAATATTGGGGTGCGAATCTAAACCTGCAAGCAGGCCCAGTAAGAACTCCTGATTTGGCCCACCTTTACCGCCGCCACTATGCGTCACAGTCGTTTCACCACCGCTTAATAACACGGCTGGAGCCTTATATGGTTGACTATGCAAAGCAATGCATTTTGCTATACCTGCCATGGTTTTTCCTACTTCTTGCGATTCACCCTCAAGTGCATCGCCTAGAATAATTGGCATATAGCCATTGGCTTTTGCCACTTTAGCTGCAGCTTGTAAACTGCTCATAGGTGAGCCAATCATTTTTACTTCGCCGCTTACCGCATGCAAATCACTTTTCTTGCTTTCCAGCGCTGCCCGCACTGCATTCGGCACATCAGGTAAATACCGCTCCAACAGGGCTAATGCTTGTTGCGGAGTCGAATCATCAACCACTGTCGGGCCAGAGGCAATAGACTCAGGATCATCTCCCGGCACGTCAGATATCAACCAAGTTTCCAGGCGCGCCTCACCCGCTGCCAAAGCCAATTTCCCACCTTTAATTTGTGATAGCTGCTTGCGCACGGTATTGATTTCCTGAATCGTCGCCCCCCCCATCAACAAACCTTTTGTTACATCTTGCTTAAGCGCCAAGCTTACACCTTCAATCGGCTGCGCCATTAAAGCTGAACCACCACCAGAGATTAACGCAATCACTAAGTCATCCTTGCTCAAGCCCTTCACCGCTTGCTTAATTTGATCGGCAGCCTGCACGCTGCGCTCATCTGGCACAGGGTGGCCAGCTGTCAGTATTTGAATGCACTCACAGTCTTGCTCGTACCCTGCTGGCACCACCACCACCCCTGAAAGAACATCAAGCGAGCGGCCGTTTTTAATCCACGCTTGCTCTAAAGATTTCGCCATCGCGCCTGAGGCTTTGCCCGCTCCCACCACGACAGTGCGCTTGCCAGCCAACGGTAATCGACTAGGTATACATGACTCAGGCTGCGCAGCAGCAATCGCTGCTTGCATCATTGCATCTAACACTTCAGAAGGAAAAGACATGAGCTTTAGAAATGAAATTCTGTAGGTTTAGTTACTATACAGAACAATAAATAAAATCCAAAGAGATCACTGCAACACTGAAAACCAGCTTACTTCTCAAAAATGGTGATTAAGCATGATAGTAATCAGCCAACTCTTTCATCACCGCGTCTTTATCAAACTCAGCTCCCATGTCCAGCATGGCATCGGCAAAACGACCAACGATCTCTGTGATAGCGGGTGTATTCAACTGGTTCAAAATACCGATACGAATTTGCACCGGCTCAGATAAGGTAGGCCAGATAGCAAAACCGTCTTCACGGCAATTACCCACCAGTTCTTTCTCACGGCCCGCCAACTCATCCGGCAAATTACACACAACCAAGCTCAGCATGTTCGAAGTCACCTTGCAGCCCATGCTGCTGACCGCTTTAGCTAAGGCTTTTTCGTGCAAGGTATAATCCGCCGCTGTTTGCTCGCGGCCGTTGGTCAAAAGCAGACGCAAAGCTTCATGAAAAGAGCAAACTGCATAGGACGAATGAGTGCGATGATAGCCAGGAGTTTGGGTATCTTTTCCGTCCATAATGCCCCAATGACGTGCCTCTAAAATCGGGTGATGCACATAGCTATAACAACCACGCTTTTTAACAAGCTCAATGGCTTTGTCTGTAAATGAAACCGGCGCATACGTGAGTGGTAAGCCTAACACACCCTTTTGAGGGCATGACGCCCACGCTGCAATACCAGGATAATCATCAATATCAAAATAGTCCACACCTAAGCTCGACACCGCATCCACCATGCCCATCACGCCGTACTTTTCACAGCCATCATTAAAGCCTTTGATGTCATTAATACGGCCGCTACCTGTTTCCCAGTGCGCCATAAACGCCCACATGGGTTTATACTTCGCCAAGGCTTCGTCTACAATCTCTGCTG
>CALIFM010000214.1 GCA_938021685.1 uncultured Gammaproteobacteria bacterium
CTCGACAATGGCACATGACCTGCGCCCCCTACCTAAAGTAGGCAATGGTATACCGGTTAATGTATTGCTTTGTAAAACCATTGCAGATATGCAAACGGTACTGTTGACAGCTTATGAGCAGGACAAACCCACCGCTGATGCGTGGATTGAACAAATGAAACAAGAAAAACGCTGCGAAATGGGAGGCGGCGCACGTATTATTGCCGTAGAAGCCGAACCATTTATTTCACGCGAGCACCGCGCCATACATATTCTGACCGTGCAATTTGGTGGTCAAACTTATTACGCCAACTTTAATCGCTAAACGTTGTTGCTAGCCACTCTACATGGAAGTAGGTAGCCGTTCAAACCATTGCATTGACGCCTTGCACCGCTTGTTGCCATTGATTTAATAATAACTCACGTTGCTCTAAGTTCATTTGGGGGCTAAACAAGCGCTCTGGTTGATAATGGCTGCTAATTTGCTCCAACGAATCATAAAGCCCTGCCTGTAGCCCTGCTAAATACGCCGCGCCTAGCGCCGTCGTTTCGGTGTTGCTGGGCCGCTGTGCAGGTAAATCCAAGATATCTGCCAACATTTGACACAACCAATCATTACCCACCATCCCACCATCAATGCGAATCGCTGGTACGCTAGCTCCGGCATCTTTAGACATCGCTTCGATAAGGTCATGCGTTTGATAGGCCACCGACTCTAATGCTGCCCGTGCAAAATGCGCTGGGCCAGTATCGCGAGTCAAACCAAAAATAGCACCACGTGCCTGCGGATTCCAATGCGGCGCCCCCAAGCCCACAAAAGCTGGCACCATATACACTCCGTCGTTGCTATCTAGCGCTTGCGCCAAGTCTTGAGTTTCACTTGCTTTATTGATTAACTGCATTTTGTCACGCAGCCATTGCACCGCTGCGCCTGCCACAAAAATTGAGCCTTCTAAGGCATAGGCTGGCTTATCATTTAGGCGATAAGCCACGGTGGTTAGCAAACCATGGCTAGATGCAACAGCTTTTTCTCCCGTATTCATCAAGGCAAAGCAGCCGGTGCCGTAAGTACTTTTGACCTGCCCAGCATCAAAACAGCATTGGCCTACTGCGGCAGACTGCTGGTCGCCAATCATCGCACAAATTGGAATAGCGGTGCCCAACACACTGACTTGAGTTGAGCCATAATCGGCAGCGCTGTCATGCACCTCGGGCAAAATGGCGCTCGGCACATTAAATAAATCAAGTAATTCATCGTCCCACGATTGGGTATGAATATTGAATAGGGCTGTCCGCGAAGCATTGGTGGCATCTGTCGCGTGCAGCTTACCCTCGGTTAAGCGCCAAAGTAAAAAGCTATCTATGGTGCCGCAAGCCAGTTTACCTTGCTCCGCTTGCCTACGCGCGCCCTCTACATTATCTAATATCCACGCAATTTTACTGCCTGAAAAATATGGATCCAATAGTAGACCTGTCTTTTCTTTTACAACTCGCTCTAAGCCCTTCTCCTTATAAGCTTGGCAAATATCAGCCGTACGACGGTCTTGCCACACAATCGCGTTATAAATTGGCTTACCAGTGGCACGCTCCCATACCACAGTCGTTTCGCGCTGGTTAGTAATTCCGATGACTTGTACTGTATGCGACGCACATTGCTTAAGTGCTTGTTTACAAGTGGCCAAAGTGGTGGCCCATATTTGCTCAGGGTCATGTTCTACCCAGCCTAAATCAGGAAAGAGTTGCTCGAACTCTTGCTGTGCAGTATGCAGCGCCGCGCCATCGCTATTAAATATGATCGCACGACTGCTGGTGGTACCTTGATCAATACTTAAAATGAGTTCATCTTGCTTAGTCATTGGTCAGTGATGATTCGTTACTTTGCTGTTAGCCTGCTTGGCAAAATAATGCCTTAGCCATTCGTCTAAATCTTGTACTTGCGCAGGCTGCATTTTCAAGCCCTTTTTGCTGCGGCGCCAAATAATGTCATCGCTGCTACGGGCCCATTCATAATTAATCAAATACTCCACTTCTGCTTCGTACAAATGGCCACCAAAATGCTTGCCTAGCGCTAACATATCCTTACGTGAACCGATCAATATATCAATTTGCGTGCCATAATTTCGGCACCAGTCTACAACAACAGCTTGATCCAACCAAGCATAACGCTGCACCGTCTGCGCCATAAACCCATTAAAGTCTGTATGTTTAATATCGCCACCTGGTAAAGCAGCATTGGCGGTCCAACTATCTTTTGAAAAACCAAGAGGCTCCTTGAGCAGCTGCATTACTTCTTCGCTTAGCTTGCGGTAAGTAGTGATTTTACCGCCGTAAATATTAACGATAGGAGCCTGGCGTGTATCTAATTCCAGCTCATACTCCCGAGACACCTTACTCACATTGCCAGAGTTATCATCACATAAGGCACGAACACCAGAGTAACTCCACAACACATCATCCGGTTTAATCGGCATCGCGATGTATTCACTCATTGCCTTGCAGATGTATGTAATTTCCTTATGGCTAATCGCAACATCATCAACATTACCTTGATAGTCTAGGTCAGTCGTACCTAACAAGGTGTAATCTTGTTCATAAGGAATTGCGAACAAAATACGGCCATCGCTATTTTGGAAAATGTAGCAATAAGAATGATCAAAAAGACGAGGCACCACAATATGGCTGCCTTTAGCCAAGCGCACAGTACGTTCAGCAACACCCTTATCATATAGTTGTCGGGCTTTCTCTACCCACGGACCCGCAGCGTTGACCACCGCTTTAGCTTTAATCTGTCGATCGGTATTGTGTAATTTACTACTCAGGGTAGCCTGCCATCCATCAGCACCACGCTTAAGTTCAGTACACAAGGTATGGGGGCTAATGTGTGCACCGCGCTGTGCAGCATCAAGGGCATTTAATACTACCAGTCGGGCATCTTGCACCCAACAATCAGAATA
>CALIFM010000215.1 GCA_938021685.1 uncultured Gammaproteobacteria bacterium
GGCAGAAACGAAGGGTAATGTACGTTGAAAATAAAGATGGCCTGATTGATGAAGTATCGGCCAGAATTGGCTGGGTTACTTTCTCAAAAACTGGGTACACCGTTTACTATCGAGATAAATCCTTAGCACGAGCTGGGGGAGGGGGTGTCAGAGGTAATCACTATGACGTGGATACGGGAGAAGAATATTGGGTATCGGGATTGAACAAGCGTTATTCAAATACACATCCAGTAGAATCTGCGATTACAGTGAAGATCGATGATGATGCGCTAGAAGAATACGATCGGATTTGCGCGCGATAGTGCATGATAAGAAGGCGTAGGATCTAAATGTAATCGACCTGATATGCTTTATCCATGACCGCCCTCCCCGACTTCCGCCTTGAAACTCATTTTTCCAAATGGGAGTTTAAAGCACGTTACCACCTCACGGCTTCTGATGCCCAAACTTTAAGCTTGAGCGAGCTGCTTGCCATGGCCACGCCAGCGCAACGCGAGCAGTTTGAGAACATGCAATTGGGCTATACCGAAACTTACGGCGCGCTCGATTTACGCGAAGCGATTGCTGATATGTATCCGCAGCGTAGCGCGGATGAGGTGCTATGTTTTGCGGGAGCCAGTGAGGGTATTTTTGCTGCCAATTCTGTGTTGTTGGATAAGGATAGTCACGTGGTTGTGGTGACTCCTAATTATCAATCGCATGAAACCTTACCCGTGGCCATTTGCGAAGCGACGGGTGTGCCACTCAATCCCGACGACGGCTGGTCGCTGGATATTGATGAGGTTGCTGCTGCCATCCGTCCTAACACAAAACTTGTCACTATCAATTTTCCACATAATCCCACAGGCACTATTTTGCCCCTGGATCGTTACATGGCTTTAGTGGAATTGTGTCGCAGGCACGGTATTTATATTTTGCACGATGAAATCTTTAACGGCCTTGGTCCCAGTGATGCAGCGCACCTGCCGTTTATCACCGAAGTATACGAGCGCGGTTTGTCGCTGAATGTAATGAGCAAAGCCTATGGCCTACCGGGTCTGCGTATTGGCTGGATCGCTTGCGCCGACAAAGCGGTGCTGTCAAAAATGGAACGAATGAAGCATTATTTATCTATCTGCAATTCCGGCCCTAGTGAGCGCTTGGCATTGATCGCCCAGCAAAATCGCGAAAAGCTGCTGGCGCGCTGCTGCGCGGTGGTGGATGAAAACTTACCGAAGTGGGATGCTTTTTTTGCCCGCTATACTGATTTATTCGATTGGCAGCGACCTGATGGTTCGTGCACGGCCTTCCCGCGCTATAAAGGTCGCGAGGGGGTGGAGCAATTCACCCATAACTTGGTGGAACAAAGCGGTGTGCTACTGCTGCCCAGCACCATTTACCAATCTGAGTTAGGCGATACGCCAACTGATCGTTTCCGCCTAGGCTTTGGTCGACATAATTTAGACGAAGGTTTGGGGGCGTTTGAGGGTTATTTGGCGCAAAAATAAGGCTTTGAAATATATGCAGTTTCCTCTGTATATGTATACTAGATAGTCAATTTACAAAAGCTAAATCGATATGAAGTCTCGAGTACAAGAGCTAGTGGATAAAAGTGTTTCTGCGATGATGTCGGCGATAGAAATCTATAATAAGCCGGACTTCAAATATCGTGAAGAAACGTTCGCTATTCTCGCAATCAACGCATGGGAGTTGCTACTAAAGGCAAAATGGCTTGAAGTTAACCAACATGATATTAAATCGCTGCATGTAATTGACAACAGCAAGAAGCGTAAAGACGGCAAACCTTATAAGCATCCCAAGCCTAAGCTTACCGAGTGTGGCAACCCTGTAACTCATGACTTTAAGAAACTCACAAATAAATTTATAGGGCAGAATCTTATTTCTAATGAATGCTACAAAAACCTAAAGGTGTTAAATGAAATACGAAACTCATCGGTACATTTCTATAACATTAGTGGCGCTTTTGCCTTGCAGCTTCAAGAGGTAGGTAGTGCTACTGTGAAGAACTATGTTCGTGTTGCCGAAGATTGGTTTCAAGTAGGTTTAAGCAAATTCAATTTTTACTTGATGCCTCTTACATTCATGTCCAGAGGCGACCAAGCCGTGGTTATAACTTTAAGCAATGAAGAAAAGAATTTTTCTAACTATGTTCAGCAATTAGATGACGCAAAAAACACATTAGATTCGGTTACGGTGAGTCTCGATATTAGTTTTGCACGCTCTAAAGCGCCAGAGGCCCTGAAAGTTCAAATTACTAATGACCCCAGTGCAAGAAAAGTAGTTTTGACAGAAGAGCAAGTTAAAGACAAATATCCATTCGTTTATAAAGATTTGGTAGGACAGTGTAGAAGTCGATATGAAAACTTTTTGCAGAATGGCAAGTTTAATAATCTGATGAAATCATTTAAAGAGCAATCAAAATATCATCACCTTAGATTACTTAATCCAGATAACCCTAGGTCAGCAAGAACAGACTTCTATAGTGAAGCAATTCTTACGGAGTTAGATAAGCACTATGATAAAAAACACCAAACATAGCAGTGCTTTTGCAATGAGCTTATTAGGCACAAACTGTTATAATCGCGCCGAAATTTAAGGCACGGTATCAGACGAGACAAAAGCAATGAAAATATTAGTAACAGGTGGTACGGGTTTTACTGGCAAGGCGTTGGTTAAGCGACTGTTGGACGAAGGTCATCAAGTAGTCGCGCTGGATTATCAAGAAGGCATCAAAACCCAAGAGCTGAGTGACTGGGGTGCTGAGGTGATCATCGGCAGCGTGACCGAACGTGAAGTGGTGGCGAAGGCGATGCAAGACGTGGAAGTGGTGCACCACTTGGCCGCGGCATTTCGCGAACTGGATGTGCCGAATGAATACTATGACGAGGTGAATGTGGGCGGTACGCGCATCACTTTGGAAGAAGCTGAA
Source organism: uncultured Gammaproteobacteria bacterium (assembly GCA_938021685.1). GTDB lineage: Bacteria > Pseudomonadota > Gammaproteobacteria > Arenicellales > Poriferihabitantaceae > JAAELZ01. Next base: position 2,930 of record CALIFM010000215.1, read on the forward strand.
AAAGCTAAAGTGGCCAAGTTTGTATATTGCTCTACTTGCGGCGTGCACGGCAATGTTGACCATCCGCCGGCGGCCGAGACGGCACCGATTCAGCCCGGCGATTATTACCAGCGTACCAAATACGAAGCTGAGCCGATTGTCGCCGAGTTTGCCGCGCGCGGCATGAAGACGGTCATCTTGCGCCCCACTGCCTTATATGGCCCCGGCGACCCAGAGCGCTTTGGCATGATTTTTCGCCGCGTGAACAAAGGCACCTTTCCTATTTTTGGTGATGGTACGGCGTTTTACCACCCCGTATATGTAGAGAACTATGTAGACGCTTCGTTATTGGCACAGCAACCTGGTGTGGGCGATGGTGAGTGCTATTTGATTGGTGACGAGAATTACATCGAGATTAAAGACCTTGTGCTAAAAGTGGCCAAGGCCATGGGCAAGCAAGACACCGTAAAGACCCCGCACTTGCCACTATTGCCATTGCGTATTGCCGGCCATGTAGTGGAAAAAGTGTGCAAGCCTTTTGGCATTGCACCCTTTATTTTCCCGCGCCGTGTGGATTGGTACCGCCAGAACCGTGCCTTTGACATCAGCAAGGCGAAAAAAGAGCTGGGCTACAAACCCAAAGTGCATTTAGACGAAGGCCTGAAAAACACCTACGACTGGTATCAACAAGAAAACTATATGTAGGGTTTCTTGTTCTTGTGCGCAAGCACCAAACGAACCCAGCGACCATTTGTGCGGGGTTTTTGTTGCGTGCCTCTATGGCAACAAAGACGAGTAGGCTAGGCCGCCGCTGTGCAAAGTAGGAAATTGCAGTTGGAGGCCCAAAGCTTCTTTCATTTTTTTATTACGAATACGACGGGACTCTTGCAAATAGCTGCGCATGCCGGGGCTTAAGGTTTGCATCGCTTCTTGCATGGAGATTTGCGGTGGGGGCCCAAGCCCGGTATGCTGGGCAACAGCATTGAAGTAATCGGTCATGGTGCTGGGCTGGTCATCGCAGACGTTGATAATTTCATCGTGACAATCGCCCTCCATTGCAAGCTGGCAGGCTGCGGCTAAGTCGTCGGCATGGATCCGATTGGTCCAGGGTGCTTCGTTTGTTTGCACCACGGGTTCGCCGCTGCGCAGGCGTTTAAGCGGCAGGCGATCAGCAGCGTAAATGCCCGGCACGCGCAGAATCACATGCGTTATTTGGTGTTGCTGGCTCCAGCTTTGCAGCGCTCTTTCGGCGTCTACACGGCGAATAGCACGAGCAGCTTGCGGCTGCAGTGGCGCAGCTTCGTCCACCCATGCGCCTTCGCAATCACCGTACACGCCAGTGGTGCTAATCAATACAAATTTGCGCACAAGTGCGGGATTAAGTTGCTTTAAAAATGCCCGCAAGCGCCAGTCACGCTCGCCTTCCGGCGGTGGAGGCGCAAAATAAAATAAGCCGCTAGCGGCCGTTTGTTGTTCCTGTCTAGTAGGCATAGTGGAGCTTGGATTTGGCTTTTCACAGGGTTGATCTAAATCAGTTTTGTTCACAATCAAGCCCATGGCCAAGGCTAAGCTTGCGCTATTGTTTGAGCGCACCGTCGCAGACAGGTGGTTGGCAGGTACGCCTTGTTGCAAGTAACGCAGCGCTACCCTGCGGCCAATGTCGCCGCAGCCGATAATGTGTAGGGGGCTTATTTTTTCCATTGCTTGGGATTGATGCCCAAGGCTTTTAATTTACGGTATAAATGGGTGCGCTCAATGCCGGTGATTTCAGCCAAGGCGCTGACATTTCCGTTGAGGTTATTGAGGTGGTGTTCAAAATAGGTGGTTTCAAAGTCATCGCGTGCGCTACGGTACTCGGCGTTTAGCACGGAATCTAGACGACCGTTTGCGACGCTAGCAGGCGGAGTTTCGGGGTGCAGTAGTGCGTCAACTTCTTCGCCGCTGACGGTGGTTTTACCGCCGGCCACCATCAGCCGTTGCACCAAATTAATCAGTTCGCGTACGTTACCTGGCCAAGGATAATGGCGTAGCTTATTCACCGCACTGGTGCTCAGGTGACGGTAGGGGAGTTGCTCGCGATTAACTGCTTGCTGAATATAAAACTGCACCAAGGCTTCAATGTCGTCAATGTGTTCCACCAGCGCGGGCACGCGCACTTGCATCACGTTGAGGCGCGAATATAGATCTTGACGAAACACATCCTGTGCCACTAGCTTATCAATGGCTTGATTGGTGCTACTAATGATGCGCACGTCCATTTCAATAGGCTGACGACCGCCAACCCGTAAAAAGCGCCCAGCCTGCAGTGCGCTAAGCAGCTTGGTTTGCATTTCGCTGTCGAGGTCGCCAATTTCATCCAAGTGCAAGGTGCCGCCCTCGGCCTGCTCAAAGCAGCCTTTTTGCACAGAGCCTTCTTCTTCGCTGCCAAACAGGCGGTGGGCAATGTTTTGTGCTGGAATTGCAGCCAAGCTGATTTCAGTAAACGGAAATTTGCGTCGTGTGCTGGCATTGTGCAGCGCACGTGCCACCACCGCCTTGCCGCTACCGGTGGGGCCATAGACCATCACCCAACTGGCCGTTCTTCCAATGCGGTCGATTTGCTCGCGCAGCGCGGCGAGCTTAGGGCTGTCGCCCACTAACTCTGAGATTGGGTCGACTTGCTGGCGCAATATGGCCAGCTCTTGGTTTTGCGCACGGCTCTGTAAAGCATGATTTAAGGTAAGTAACAACTTAGCAGTGCTTAAGGGCTTTTCAAGGAAATCGAATGCGCCAAACTGAATTGCTTCCACTGCGGTTTCCACCGTGCCGTGGCCCGAAATCATGATGATCGGTGTTTGTGTGCCGAGAGTTTGGAATTCTTTCAGCAAGCTGATGCCGTCTACGTCTGGCATCCAGATGTCCATGAAAATGGTGTCAAAGTGTTCGGCTTTGAAAGCAGCTCTTGCCATGTCGCCGTCGGCAACGGCTGTCACGCTATGGCCTTCGTCCTCAAGGATATCTTGCAGTACTTCGCGGATGCCTTTTTCATCATCAATTACAAGTATGCGGCTTTTGGTACTCATTGCTCGTCGTGTGCTTTTTGCGGTAACCAAAGCTCTACACAGCCGCCGCGGGTGGCCGCTTCGCCGCTGCGGTTGTAGGCGCGCACAAAGCCGCGATGTGCGTCCACAATGCGTTTTACGATGGCCATGCCTAGGCCTGTACCGTTATCTTTGTTGGTGACATAAGGCTCGAACACTTTATCTAACATAGCTTCATCAAACCCCTGACCATCGTCATTGATGCTAATTGCAATACCGTCAATTCCATTATGGGATTGTAATTGGGCTGAGACTAAAATCAAGCTGCCCTTGCTGGTTTGGCAAGCTTCAATGGCATTGCCAAACAAGTTGTTAAGTACTTGGCGAATCGCGTCGCGGTCTGCGCTGATTAGGGGCAGATCTTTTTCCAGCTTAAGTTTGATGTTGACACTGCCTTCGAGCGGGCGGTTTAGCTCAGAGCAATCGGTGATCAGATCACAAATGTCAAAGCCACTAAAATGCAAGCGGTCCGAACGGGCATAATTAGAAAAGGCATCAACCATCCGTTTCAAGGTGTCTACTTGCTCAGAAATAGTACGCGTGGAGCGATCAAGTGCTTCGCGCTCGACTAAATCCAGCTGGTTTAAATATTTGCGGCGAATGCGCTCGGCTGACAGCTGAATGGGGGTTAGTGGGTTTTTGATTTCGTGCGCCAAGCGCCGTGCCACTTCGCCCCAGGCTGCATCGCGCTGTGCGTTCACTAAGTTGGTCACATCATCAAACACGACCACCCAACCGGTTTCGCTTTTCACCTGAGTGCTAAGGCGTGTGACCGTGACCAGTAAAATTTGCTTACCGGTTTGTGATTCAAGGCTAATTTCTTGTTGCTTGACCTCCGCCCCCTGCATGGCTTTGTCAATCAGCCAATACAAAGCCGCCGTGTGCGGGGCGTTTTTTTCCAGTTGGTGACACGACTTCCCAAGGTGTGCCTGCAAGGGTGTGTCTAAAATAGAGGAGGCTTGCTCATTGGTAGTTTGTAAGGCTTGTTCATCGTTAAACGACAACACGCCCGATGACAAGTGTGACAACACAGTTTGCAGGTAGGCGCGTTGATTAATTTCCTTAAGATGATTGGCTTCCGCTTCGCCCTGCGAACGACGGATTTGGCTAATCATCGTGTTGAAGGAGCCAACTAAAGAACCTAGCTCATCATCACTTTTAACAGGTAAGCGGGTGTGGTAATCGCCGGTCGCTACCAAGCGAGTGCCTTCGGCCAAATCACGTAGTGGCGCGACCAAGCGTCGTGCAGCGAACAACGCCAGCCATAAAGAGATCAGCACGGTCATGATGGTGATCAGTGACAAGGAAATTAAAAAGCTGACTTTTAGTGGTTTGCGCAAGTAACTTAGCCGGTTATATTCCGATGAGGCCAACTCTAAGCTGTCGCCCAAGCGCGCGTAACGCAGTGGTAGCGGCTCGATCACTTGCAGCACATTGGTTTGACCGGTTAAGCTGCGTGAAGTAACCGGCACTAAAATACGGTATTGCAAACTGTTGCCATTGGGTTCTAGCTTGGCTACTGTGCCGCCGCTGCGCACCTCATCTAAAGCCGGTTTTTCGGGCGCATCGGGCACCAAAGTGGTTGCACTTAAGTTGCTAGTAGCAATGACTTGCCCGCCAGAGCTGTATAAATCCAGCGCCACATAAGCACGCTGCTGACGAATTTGGCCTACTAAACGGATGCGCTCAATGTTATCCGAGGCCTGACCAATTTGCAGCGCATCTTCACGGGCTTTGCTTAGCAAGTCGTCTTTACTTGCCTCTAAAAACCCCTGCCCAAGTAGCAGCGCATCGCCTAAGGCTTGTTCAATTTTAACGTCAAACCAACTGTCCACGCCTTTGGATAAAAACTGTGCCGAGAAATAATACACCACGCCAATCGGCAAGCAGGTCAGCAGCAAAAACAAGGCGACCAAGCGCATCATCAAGCGCGATCCCATCACCCGTTTTTGATATTGGCGCAGCAGGCGAAAAAAATTTGCCACTACAAAAAGCAGTAAAATGATAATGCCCACAACGTTCACCAATAATAAGGCGCTGAACCACTGGCCACCGATCTGCCCTTTTTGAGCCGCTAATGACAGCATAAAGCTGGCGATTAAAAAAAACGCCGATACCAAAATAATCGGTACTGGGCCGAGAAATTTTTTAATTAAGCTTTTGTTCGTCAAGGTGCGCAACTGGCAGGTAGAGCCTATTCTATTTAAGAGACAGACAAAGAGTAGAAATTAATGTCATGGATCGAGCTTGACCGGCAATGCCCAGCGGCGTGTTTTACTTTTTAAGCGCCATTTGGGCAAAGCATAAGCCACAATACGCAGCGCCGGCGGTAAGGCTTCGGTATCTAGGGCTACGCGTAGCCGCAACTCATAACCTTTTTTGCTTTTAGGCAAGGTTTGACTGACGATGTCGGTGTCCAATTTGTAGTCTTCAATTTGCCTAAGTGCTTCACTAATATTGGTAAATGACTGGCTTGCTTCGCGCCCTAGCGTACGCAGTTGGTAACGATCGCTTAAAGAGTGATAGCTTAGTTCATGGCGTGTTTGCCATGTACCAATGCGCTTATCCCACAGCAAACGGCGCTGGTTGTAAAGCTCTAATCGAGTAACAAAAGTGAGTGCAATACCATTGTGCAAGGCTTCGGTTACGGTTTCGTTAATTTTTATATCAAAGCGGGCCTGTGTCATCAGCCGGCTAGGGCTTAGCTCCGCTTCAGCACTGATAATTTTGAATGCAGCGGCGTGGCTGTATAACGCACAAAAACCGAGCACTAAAAATAGCAACCCGGCTTGTGAAACCAAGCGCAGTCTTGCCCCAGGACGGGTTGGCTTTGTTGTGTGCGCAGCCAAGCTAAATGGAGAGGATATAGGTGTTGAAGTCATGGCTTTTAGGCAGGCTCAACTTTTTGCAATAGTGCATAAAAAAAACCATCGCCATCATGCGCGCCCGGCAAGCGTTGGCGGCCATGTGTGGTGGTCAGCCCAAGCTTGGTTGGTAATTCGCATACTTGCACGTCTGACCGTGCCCGCACAAAGTCATCAATGCATTGGTCGTTTTCCAGCGCGAAAATGGAGCAAGTCGTATACAAAAGATAACCTCCTGTTTTTAGCATGGGCCAGCTGCTGTCCAGCAAAGCCCGTTGTTGCGTTGCAAATTGTAAGCTATTTTGTGCGGTACGGCGAAATTTAATGTCAGGATGTCGGCGCATCACGCCGCTGCCACTGCAAGGCACGTCCAGCAAGATGCGATCAAAAGCTTGGCCATCCCACCAGTTGTTGCTGGCTAAGGCGCTATTTTGAGTTGGTTTTTGCAATGCGATCACTGTAGGGCTTAGTTGCATGCGGTGCATGTTTTGCTCAAAGCGATCAAGCCGGTCTTCAAAATCCACCGCCACCACTTCGCTTAGAGTGGGCATCATTTGCATGATGTGGGCCGTTTTTCCGCCAGGTGCTGCACAGCCATCCAGCACTCGCTGATTTGCCGCTAAATTTAATTGTAAAGCGCTTAGTTGCGCTGATTCGTCCTGTACCGAAACGCTGCCTTTATCAAAGCCTGGTAGGGTTTGCACGTTCACGGGCGTTTTCAAGGTTAGTCCAACCGGGCTGTCGCTGCACAAAGTGCTGGCCATACCTGCATCTTTTAATTGCTGTTGATAGTCTGCGCGGCTAATTTGTTGGGTGTCCACGCGCAGTGTCATCGGTGGTGGTTGCTGGCTAGCGTGCAAAATGGCGCTCATATGCTCAGGCCAGTCGGTTTTAATTTGCTGCACCATCCATTTAGGAAAGCAAGCAGCAGCTTGTTTATCGTTCAGAATTTGCTCGGGCTGGCCCGCTTGGTCGCGCTGATAATCGCGCAACACAGCGTTGATCACCCCTTTGGCCCAATCGCGCTTTAGCCGCCGCGTGGCTTTTACCGCTTCATTCACCACAGCATGTGGTGCGCTACTCATATGATCTAGCTCCACCATCGCCGCCACCAACAAAAAATGCAGATTACGGTCTTTAGGGCGGAACGGTTTTTTAAGTTTGCCGTTAATGATGGGAGAATAATAAAAACCCCAACGCACACAGTTATAGCTAAGCGCTTTATAAAAAGCATGTTCTTGTGGATCAAGTTTCGGCAGCGCCTTCTCAATCACAGCATCGAGCGATTCAAGCTTATCGCAGACTTGAAGAGCACTTTGTACGGCTATCAGTCGTGCAACACCGCGCGCAGGAGCGCTTTTATTTAAAGCAGGCTTATTCAAAATGTGCGCCTATTTCAAGCACAAAGCCATTCAATAAGTCTTTATGGCTTAGCACCTTGCCGCCAGGCTTTTGCAGTTGCTGCAGCCGTAGCTGACCTCTTCCCGTTTGCACCGCAATGCCGCTTTCATTGATGGCTGTTACGGTCCCTACAGCCTGCTTGGTTTGGTTATCGTCGCAGCTCGCTTGCAATACGCGTAAAGGCTGATCGCAAACATTAATGGTGGCCACTGGCCATGGGTTAAAAGCGCGCACTTTGTTGCGTAGCGCAGCGGCAGGCTGTGACCAATCTAGCCGCGTTTCTTGCTTGGTTAGTTTGTGGGCGTAGGAGATACCCTGTTCGTCTTGTGCCTTGGCGGGGGCTATTCCAGTTAGCAGTGCGGACAAATGATCCAGCAGCATTTGTTTACCAAGCTTTGCTAGACGATCGTGCAGCTGGCCGCCGGTTTCGTCTTCACCGATGCTAAGTGTTTCGCGGAACAAGACCGGGCCGGTGTCGAGGCCTTTTTGCATTTGCATCAAACACACGCCGCTGTGTTTGTCACCCGCTTCAATGGCGCGTTGAATCGGCGCCGCACCGCGCCAGCGTGGCAACAACGAAGCATGTACGTTCACACAGCCAAGGCGTGGCAAGTCCAGTACCTTCTGCGGTAGAATAAGACCGTAAGCCGTGACTACCATCAAATCAGCATTGAGGCTTTGCAATTGTTGCCGGTCGCTGGTTTTTTTGAAGTTGTCGGGCTGAAAAACGGATAGATTATGGCTCAGTGCGCACTGCTTTACGGGGGAGACCTGCAGCTTTTTGCCTCGGCCTGCTTTGCGATCGGGCTGGGTGTATACCCCGACTATATCAACTTCGCTTTGTAATAAAGCTTCTAGGCTAGCAACGGCGAAATCGGGCGTGCCAGCAAAAATGATGCGCGGTAAAGGTGAGAGCATCAGTGCAGGCAGTTGCGCTTAGGCCGCTTCGCGCGCCTCTTTCAGCAATTTTTTGCGAATACGGTTTTGTTTAAGGCGCGATAGATAATCCACAAACACTTTGCCGTCAAGGTGATCAATTTCGTGCTGAATGCACACGGCCAGCAAGGCATCGGCTTCAGTAGAAAAGGCTTTGCCGTTTATGTCTTGTGCTGCAATCGTCACAGTTTCGGCGCGCTGTACAGCAGCGTAGATTTCTGGCACGGACAAGCAGCCTTCTTCGGTACTCACTTCGCCGCTTTGCGCGGTAATGACGGGATTGATAAAAACCTGCAATTGGTTATGTTCCTCGCTTACATCAATGACCACGACGCGTTTGGTCACGTTCACTTGAATCGCCGCCAGGCCAATGCCCGGGGCAGCATACATGGTTTGTGCCATGTCTTTGACCAGCTGTTTTAGCTCAGCGTTAAATTCAGTTACTGGCTTGGCCACTTGCCGCAGCCGCTCGTCGGGATAGCGTAAAATGTCAAGCAGCGCCATGTTTGTTTTGTTCCATTTTGGTTGTTAGCTTTTTTGTACGAGCAAAAATCTGCCCACATTGTGTACGGGTGATTGTATCATTGCCGCTGTTAAACTCAAATGTGACACGCCCTTTTTCAAAGCCATGTTTCTAAGTCATGCCTCGTGTAGCTGAATCTGCGCCTAAGCCTACTGTTGAGCAGGCAGCCACTAGCGACCAAACTATTGCGTTTGAGCGCGGATTTTATACGCCGCGCTACTGGCCTACTTGGCTATTAATGGGCTTTATTCGTCTTAGTTCAAGCCTGCCGCGCCGTGCGGCCATCAAAGTGGGCGATGGCTTAGGCTTTTTGTTTAAATGTTTAAACAAAAAACGCCGCCACATTGTGCGCACTAATTTGGCCTTGTGTTTTCCTGATAAGAGCGAGCAAGAGCGTGAACAATTGTTTAAAGCACATTACCGTTTTTATGGTCGCAGTGTGATCGACTTTGGCCTGACGTGGTGGGCACCATTATCGCGCCTTGAGCGATTAATTAAATTTAAAGGTGAGCAAGCGTACCGCGACACACTGGCTACGAATAATGTGATTTTAATCTTACCGCATTTTACTGCTTTAGACTGCGCGGCTGGTTTTGCTGCCACTTTGCATCCATCGATTACGATGATGAAAACGCAGAAAAACGCGTTGTTGAATTGGCGATTATGGAAGGGCCGCACCCGTTATAAACCGACTCGCATCATCATGCGTGATCAAGGCTTGCGGCCGTTGGTCAAGGCCGCGCGCAACGGTGTGGCTTGCTTTTATATGCCGGATGAAGATTTTGGTGATTCTAGTCTCACCGCGTTTGCACCGTTTTTTGGGCGGCCTACGTCAACGTTGACGACCTTGTCACGGATGGCAAAAATGGCCAAAGCTAAAGTAGTGCCAGTACTGCCGCGGATGTTAGAAAACGGCCATTATGAAGTGGAGTTTTTGCCTGCACTAAAGGGCTTTCCATCAGGCAATGATGTACAAGATGCAACAGCAGTTAATCAAGTGATCGAGCAAGCGATTGCCAAAGCGCCTGCGCAATACATGTGGACTTTGCAATGGTTTCGCACCCAACCTGATGGACAACCATCGCCGTATTTGCAAGCTAGCGAATGAATATTTTAGTCATCAAGCAAAGCTCCTTGGGCGATGTGTTGCACAGCACGGCAGCGTTGCGTGCGATCAAGGAGGCCTACCCACAGGCGCGTCTTACTTTGCTGACGAATAATGGCAGTGTAGGTATTGTGCAGCACAATGACGATATTGACGAAATTATTGAACTGCCTTACCCCGCGCTAAAGCAGCATTGGCCAAAGCGGCTAGATAAATTGATCGCTGCGCTGCGGACGACAATGTATGCGGTACGCCAGCGTGAATATGATTTAGCCTTTGACCTGCAAGGCTTGCTGCGTTCGGTGTTGTTTTTGTATGGCGCGCGCGCCAAGAAAAAGTTTGTTAAAGGTAAATGGTGGGGCCTAAAACAATTTCGGAAAAAGCAGTTGCATGCGATTGATGAAATGGCAGGCGTATTGCAACTGGCAGGTATTCCGATGTCTAGTCGCCAGATGCAGTTAGCTAGTGACGCCAGCGATGTGAAGGCCTTAGATGCAGTGCTTGCAAAGCTGGTTGGATCAAAAGCTAAGCCGAAGGCAGAATTAATTGTGATTAGTCCTTTCACCCGCTGGGTATCAAAAAACTGGCCGCTTGCTCACTTTGTTGAGTTGGCGAATAGACTGTCCGAGAAATTTCCGCAGCACGCGGTGTTGTTAACCGGCGCCCCAAATGATCAGGTGGCTATTGATGAGGTGTTGGCTGATCAAACCAATAAACGGGTTTATAACTTGGCGGGCGCACTTAGTTTAGCCCAGTTAGGTGAGTTGATGCGCCGCGCAGATTTAGTGGTGTCGGGCGATAGTTTTCCGATGCATGTGGCTAGCGCAGTGCAGGTGCCGCTGTTGGCACTGTTTGGCCCGACAGATGAGCAAAAAACGGGTCCTCTGAGTAAGCAGGCACTGGTGTTACGCGCGCCCGATTGCAGCAAATGTGACAAACCAGAGTGTCAGCACAATTGTTTGAGTAAGCTGGCTGTTGAGACGGTGTTTGTAGAGGCGGCGAAAAAGTTAAGCACGTAATAGCGGTATAGTCGCGATAGGCACAAAAAAGCCGCCCTTAAGGCGGCTTTTTCGCTACAGCGATTGCTTCATCATAAATGAACTAGTTACTGAGAATCTGCCTACTGCTTAACAGCGCGCATTTGCCCGCTTAAAGTGGCACTGGTTTTGTTTACACCTAGAATAGTACAGTTTGCGCCGCCGCTCACGGGACCGCTCATTACATTGTCGTTAATGCTGGCGCTTACTTTGGCAATGCCGCTGCAGTCAGCGCCGGTTTGTTTGTGGCTTAGACGTAGCTCCATATACACACTATTGCCGCTTATAACGCCGTTCACAACTTCATCTTTGCTGGTCAAGGTCACCTTGCCATCTTTGCCTACTACGATTGTTACATCAGCAGAATCAGAGCCGCTGGAGATGTCAGCGCCTTCATAATCAACATTGATGGTGCCGGTATAGGTGCCAGCGTATTTAGCTGAGGTGGTACCGCCGTCTGAAGGGGCCGAGCCGCCACCAGATGTTACCACTGTGCCGCTGCCGCAAGCAGCCAAGATTAAGGCTAAAGACACGGTACAAATAAATACGAAAAGTTTTTTGAACATGGTTAATAGTCAGTTAAAAGTTTAAAAAAGGAAAAGTTGTCGTTTTTATGGCCGCCACTCTCTTGCCCTGTGCTCTTGCACAGAGAAGAAAGGCTTTTTGGGGTGTGTAAAAAGTTGCCAGACGGCGCGTTTAAATCGCGCTCACCTGTCTGGCTATGGCACTTATTTGCTTACGGTTAGATTGCCGCTTAAGGTAGCATTACGTTTGTCCACCAAGAGCACGGTGCAGCTTGCTTGGCCGCTGACTGGCCCAGCGACCGTCGTGCCATTAGCGGTGCAGGTTATTACTGCTGTGCCCTTGCAGGACACGCCGGTTTCTTTATGGGTAATTTTTAGATCAAGTGATACCTTATTATTATTGATCACACCGTTCACTTGAGTGCCGTCTACAGTCAGTTGCACCAAGCCGTTAGTGGTTACAATCAAGGCGGCATCATAGGTCTTACTGTCGGCATCAATACCGTCGCCGACATAATTAAGGGTTAAGGTGCCATTGTAGTTGCCAGCAAACTTAGCTGATTGTGCGCCACCATCGGAAGACTGTGAGCCACCACCGCTTTCCGTGATGCCACTGTCATCGGAGCAAGCAGCCAAGCCCAGCATCAGGCCCAATAATAAGGCGCGTGCCCATCGAAGATTTAACACAAAGGTTTGTAACATGTTTTTTAATTTAGTTAGTTGTCAAAAAAACGCCAAGCAATAAGACGCATTTTGCACAACACATTATGGGTTAAACCCCCGTTGGTTCAGTTTCAACCAAGGGCCAACTAAGGGCGACCGTTTACGGTGTGATTTATACCATTTGAAACTGACTGCTTGCTGAATAAATTAAAAATAATTATTAACTTAGCGACACAAAACATTGTTTTCTAACAATATTTATTTAAAGTAGCCCGCTGTGCCTTAATAATGCCTCAATAGAGGGAGCGCGACCGCGGAATTGGGCGAATAATTGCGCCGGTGGTTCGCTGCCGCCTTTTTCTAAAATATGCTGCAAAAAGTCTTGCCCGACAGCGGCATTGAACAACCCCTCTTCTTCAAAGCGACTAAAGGCATCGGCAGATAATACCTCTGCCCACTTATAACTATAATAACCAGCAGCATAACCACCAGCGAAAATATGGCTAAAGGCATGGGCAAAACGGTTGAAGGCAGGAGGCTGAGTCACTGATACTTCTTTACGTACGGCTTCAAGCACGGCTTGGCTGTCTTGCTGCTGGCCGCTTTGGCTGTGCAGGCGTATGTCAAACAAGGCAAATTCTACTTGGCGCAGCATTTGCAGTGCGGCATGAAAGTTTTTACCTTTGAGCATTTTGTCTAGTAGCTCATCGGGCAACGGCTCGCCGCTGTCCACATGGCCTGAGATCAGATCAAGCGCTTCGCGTGACCAGCACCAGTTTTCTAAAAACTGGCTAGGCAGTTCCACCGCATCCCACGGCACACCACTGATGCCTGCTACGCTGGCTACGTCCACTTGGGTTAACATGTGATGTAAGCCATGGCCAAATTCATGGAACAAGGTGATCACGTCGTCGTGGCGTAGCAAAGCAGGCTGGTCGCCGGTGGGGCGGCTAAAGTTGCAATTTAAAAACGCCACGGGGTGCTGAATGTCCTTGCCGGTTACGCGTCGGTTGCTGCAATCGGCCATCCATGCACCGCCTCGTTTGGCTTCGCGGGCATATAGATCAAGGTAGAATGAACCACGCAGTGCGCCTTGTTTATCGACAATTTCAAAAAACTGTACGTCCTCATGCCAAAGCGGGGGGGCTGTAGCTTCACGCACTTCAATGCCAAATAATTTTTGCACAGTGGTAAACAAGCCCGACAGCACTTTAGGCAAGGGAAAGTAGGCGCGTAGCTGTTCTTCAGAAAAATCGAACAACCTAAGTTTTAGCTTTTCAGCATAATAGCTGCGGTCCCAGACTTGCAATTGGTCGATGCCGTCCAGCTCTTGGGCAAAGGCTTGCAGCTGGGCATCTTCTTCTTTGGCCAGCTTGCGGCTGTGCTGGGCAAGCTCGATTAAAAACGCTTCCACCTCAGCCACGTCTTTGGCCATCTTGGTTTCCAGCGAATATTGCGCATAATGCTCAAAGCCTAGTAACTTCGCAAGTTGTTGGCGTTTGGCTAAAATTTGCGCCATGGTGTCGGTGTTGTCCCATTTGCCTGCATGCGGACCTTGGTCACTGGCGCGTGTGGAATAAGCCGTATAAAGCTGCTCACGCAGCGCTCGGTTATCGGCTGAAGTTAAAAACGGAATGAACGACGGTGCTTGCAGGTTGAACAACCAGCCCTCATCCTTGCCATCGTTTTGCGCAAGTTGCTTGGCTGCAGCAATAGCGGTGTCGGGCAAGCCCGCTAAATCGGCTTCGTTGGTGATGTGCAAGCTCCAAGCTTGAGTAGCATCCAGCACGTTTTGGTCGTATTGGTTGCACAGTTTTGAGAGCTCGCTGCTGAGCTTCTTATAGGTTTTTTGATCTTTGGCGGGCAATGTTACGCCCGATAATTTGAAGTCGCGCAGCTGATTATTCACCAGCGTTTTTTGTGCAATGTCTAAACTGGCAAACTCGGTTGAATCGGCCAAGGCCTCAAACCGCTGATATAGGGCTTTATCTTGGCCCATTTGCGCTGCATAATCACTCAGCAGCGGCAATGCCTTTTGTACGGCTTCGCGTAGTTCAGGCGAATCTGCAATCGCATTTAAGTGGCTGACGGGCGACCAGACTTTTTCAAGCCTCTCGTCTAAGTTTTCAAGTGGCTCAACGAAGTTGTCCCAGCTCGCGGTGGTCTTGCTTGCCCCTAGCTGCGTTAATTGCTCACGGCATTCGGTTAAGGTTTTTTCAAGGGCAGGCAGCACGTGCTCGGCTTTGATTTGATCAAAAGCGGGAAAAGAAGGGGCACTAAGTAGAGGGTTTTGAGTCATAACAGCCAGATTGGTTAGTCTAATTTTGTAGAGTATATACAGATCATATATAGAGAGTATTGTAAAGATGACAACAACAAGCTTCGATTTTATCGTGATTGGCGGCGGAAGTGGCGGCATTGCCTGCGCGCGTCGCGCGGCCAGCCACGGCGCTAAAACCTTAGTGATTGAGTCTGGCCGTTTGGGCGGCACTTGTGTAAACGTGGGCTGCGTGCCGAAAAAGGTGATGTGGAACACAGCGCATTTGGCTGAGAACATGAGCCTGGC
>CALIFM010000216.1 GCA_938021685.1 uncultured Gammaproteobacteria bacterium
CACACTGAGTGTGGACGAAGTAAGCCAGTTTCTGGATAACTTGCCTGACACTGTCATAGCGCTGCGTGATAAAGCCATGATCGAATTAATTTATTCTTGCGGGCTGCGCCTAAGCGAGTTAGTAGGCATTGACGTGCCCAACGTGGCACCGCAACAAACCCTGCTGAAGGTGTTGGGCAAAGGCTCAAAAGAACGGGTGGTGCCCATTGGCTCCAAAGCCATTACCGCGATCAGCGCTTGGCTTGGTCAGCGGCCCAGCTTGGCCAAGGCCGATGAGCCTGCTTTGTTTGTTAGCCAACAAGGCAAGCGCCTTAGCCCGCGCAGTGTACAAGTGAGACTAGACCATTGGGCCTTGCATACCGGCCTTGGGCGACGTTTGCACCCACATATGCTGCGCCATTCCTTTGCTAGCCATATGCTGGAATCCAGCCAAGATTTACGCGCAGTGCAAGAATTTCTAGGCCACGCTAATATCTCCACCACACAGGTTTATACCCATTTAGATTTTCAGCATTTGGCCAAAATTTACGACCAGACTCACCCCCGAGCAAAAACCAAAACCACTTAACTACCACTTTATGTTTATCCTGTTACGTAAGCTTGGGCTGCTACTCGCCTTATTAGTAGGGTTGTTTCTCCTTATTGGGTACCTTTTCACTTACCGCTACCCTCCCTTAAGCTTTGACCCTAAACCATTACCGAGATTTATTGAGCAAAAGCAATTTATTATCTCGGCACAAGGGGCGTATTTAAAGACCTCAAGTGGCCCCTTATTTAGGGCCTATCAACCCAATGTCAGTGTGGAAATCAAAGCCACCGAAGACGCAAGCATTCAGTTTAGTATTGAAAACATTCACCCCGATGCAAGCTTCACTGTATCGGACCCTGCACTTGCAGTACAAGCCCAAGCAAGAGGCCTACGGCGTGATATACAACTACAGCTCACACAAGCAGTTAACATCACTTTAAATTTCACCTTGCCTGAAAAATCAAGCTA
Source organism: uncultured Gammaproteobacteria bacterium (assembly GCA_938021685.1). Taxonomy (GTDB): domain Bacteria; phylum Pseudomonadota; class Gammaproteobacteria; order Arenicellales; family Poriferihabitantaceae; genus JAAELZ01. The sequence continues at coordinate 998 of CALIFM010000216.1, forward strand.
TCGCTTTGGTGCAACAGGCGACACAGGCGGTGATAAAGAACTTTCTTGGGCCTTAGAGCGCTTAGGTGAACAGAACGTGGATTTTATCTTGCACCTTGGTGATGTTTACTACCACAGTGAAGAAGTGGGCCAAGTACATCAACGCATGAACCAAGCGACCGTGCCGGTATATACCACTAACGGTAATCACGACTATAACGGCCCCGATGGCAATGTTATTGATACTTACCTGCGCAATATCGGCCCTTTGAACAATGCCTTTCGGCTGTTAAACAGCTGCTTTTTAAACATTGAAACTGGGAATTACCTGTTCCCCGCAAGTAAAGGCGAACGCGGCAAATTTGTACGCGAGCAGTTGGCAAGCTTTGAAAATGAAAATCAAGATTGCCAAGCAATTATCTTTACCCATAAGCCTATTATGGATGGCTTGGATGTAAACATACCTGAACTCGATCACACGTTAAGTGGTTACGATTCAGCTTGGCTAATTAAACAAATTCAACAAATGCCGAAACCAGTGGTACTGGCTGGGCACATCCATCAGGATTTTGAATTCGCACAAAACGGCGTGCAAACTCTTGTAACTGGCAGTGGCTTAGCCCAAGCAGATTTAGTGGCAGACAAGCCCATTGCAAAGCTCCTGATCGGTGAAATTAGCCTTGACCAAGATTTGGTGACTTCATGGATTAATAACGCTATGCCACTGGATTATCATTGCTCTAAAAAAGTACATAAGAGCCTGAATAAAGCAGCCACCAACAACGACGAACCCAAAGAAAAAGAGAAATACAAAAATTTAGTGACTAGCCTTGAGCAGGCCTGCGGTCACTAATTATTAATAATGGTGCTTTGAAACGCCTTTTATCTTAGATGCTTTCTTTAAAGCGTACTAAAGATTCATTGATTTCAACCCGGGCCTGATCAATATCACCATAACCGCTGACCTTGGCCCATTTACCGGGTTCGAGGTCTTTATAATGTTCAAAGAAATGCGAAATGCGAGCTAACAGCTCACGCGGTAAGTCGCGCACATTGGACACATCCTGATATAAGCTAGTGAGCTCGTCCACCGGTACTGCAATAATTTTCTTATCGTCACCGCCATCGTCTTCCATCAGCAATACGCCCACTGGACGACAACGCACCACTGAACCACTGATCACCGGCAGCGGTGCAATTACACATACATCGGTGGGATCGCCATCCCCAGATAGGGTATTAGGAATGTAACCGTAATTGCAGGGATAATGCATTGCAGTAGCCAAAAAGCGATCCACAAATACTGTATGCGTTTCTTTATCCACTTCATACTTAACTGGCTCACGATTAAGTGGAATTTCAATAATTACGTTAATGTCATCAGGCGGGTTCAAACCGGCCGACACGCTATTTAAAGCCATGCGTCAAACTGTCTTAAATTTAGGACGGCGAATTCTACGCCAAAGCGACTATGAAATGGCGAATAAAACACCTATTTAATCACATAAATTGCCATTTTATCTGCCTGCCAAATCTTTTTAAAGCGTTGAGGATTCGCCTCTAGATTTGGCTGCAAAGCCGGTGCATAGTGCTCACTCACCTTAAGCACATCGGCTGGCCAATGGTTTGAGGCAAGCTCACCGACCTCACTATGTGCCCCATCGCGCAAGTTTAAAACCAGCCACCAACCAGAGAATTTAGCCAGCGGCTTATCATCGTAATCTTCAAAATTAAAATTGTACTTTCTATACGCATCCGAGGACGTAAATTTATACTGAAATGTTTGGTGATGGGTTAATGCAGAAATTGCATAACCAGTCACCGGATCAGTCAGAATATTTTTAGGCCGTTTTTGGCTTAAAAAATCTAAGGCATCTTCCCAAAGCAAATAACTGCTTTGCTTGCTCAATTTATCTAAAGTAATGCGGCTGTAGCTATTTTCAAAACCCATAAAGCGTATCGGCAACAACAACAATACAACCAAAACAACTGCCATCAAACTAGTCAGCTTAATTCCCCATCGACCATTCATGATATGACCAAACAACAGCACCAAGCTTGCACCCATCACCACATGAATGGGCACAATAAAAAGCATTCGCCATAAAGTGTGCGGTCCTTCTATGCGCAGAAAAAAATCGACAAACAGCGGGTTAAAAACCGTAAACGCCGGCACCCACATGCCAGCAAAAATATAGGCGCTATGCACGAAACGCCGCAAAAAAATTATGAATAGCAGATAACTAAACAAGCCCCAAATGGTAATTACCCTAATGAATTGAAACTCGGGGTTAAGATAGAGTATGCGGTTCAGTATTGGGCCTTGCTGTGACCACTGCACCACTTTGCCGTATAATTCGGTTGGCCGCTCTAGCAAACCATAAGCCACAGCAACCAACATTAGAAAGCCCAAAGCCATGCTTACCAATAAGCTGAGCTGCAATTTCGAAACCTCACGCCACCAACGAACGAATAAGGATTCCGTATGGGCATACGCTGGCACGGCCAGTGGACGCACAAGCACATGCCATGCAAGCATCAAGCCGCTCATCACCAAAATGTACAGTGCCTCTTGCCGGTGCACAATGCCAGCAGTAAACAATAATATAATGAGCAGAAATGAGTCACGCCACTTGTTAGCACTGCCTTGCAAAAGGTGGTGTACTAACACTATTGAGGCAAAGTACAAGGTGAAATTAAGCATGGTCGGAGCCAAAGCATAGTAACGCACATAGGCCATTACATTAATGCCTAAATGACAAAACAGGGCGCTAACACTTAGTACACTTGCCCAGAGTATTTGGGTTGAAGAAAACTGCAACTTGCTTAATACAAACCAGAAGAAAGCATAAGCTGAAGTTAAAAACACCAAACCATTAAGCAACATTGCAGGGGCAATACTCTGCTCAAGGTCTTGTCCAGTCAAGTGCGATACCAACACAAACAAACCGTACCAAATGTTCGCCTGCTGCTTGAAAAGTTGAATAGGCGTGACTGTATTTCCTAAAAACCCTGTATCAAACCAACGGTCTTGTACTTGAGCATACTCCATATGGCGGT
>CALIFM010000217.1 GCA_938021685.1 uncultured Gammaproteobacteria bacterium
CAAAGGCCTTAACCTCTCCACCGAATTCCTTGCCCAATACCGTCGTTAATGCCGCTGTCAACGTCGTCTTACCATGGTCAACGTGACCAATCGTTCCCACATTTACATGCGGCTTGTTTCTCTCAAATTTTTCCTTAGACATAGTATCTACCTCGCAAAAACTCTATATAAATTGTTTGTTAAATTAATTAATTCACCTAAGCGCGCATTGCTTGCTCAGCGCTGCTGTCATTAACGGCAGCATAGTTATGAAACTGCATCGAATAGCTGGCACGACCTTGAGTAGCAGAGCGCAGCGACGTGGCATAGCCAAACATCTTCGACAATGGCACTTGAGCTTGTACTTGCTTGCCTGATGGTGTGTCGTCCATACCTAAAATCACACCACGGCGCGCATTTAAGTCGCCATTCACAGGCCCCATGTATTCTTCTGGCGTCACAATCTCTACCGCCATAATCGGCTCCAACATTGTTGGGTCAGCTTTTTTCGCGCCTTCACGAAAGGCTTGCGCGCCAGCAGCCCGAAACGCATGCTCAGATGAGTCCACTTCATGGAATGAGCCATCTAACAACGTCACCTTAATGTTCAACATTGGATAACCTGCCACCACGCCCGAGCGCAATGATTCCTCAATACCTTTTTGGACTGCAGGAATAAATTCTTTCGGAATCGCACCGCCTTTGATTTCATTTACAAATTCAAAGCTCGGCGCATCCTTGTCTTCTGAAGCAGCTAATGGCTCTAAACGAATAAATACATGACCATATTGGCCACGACCACCGGACTGCTTAATGTATTTGGTTTCTTGCTCAACAATTTTAGTGATGGTTTCACGGTACGCCACCTGCGGCTGACCAATGTTTGCATCCACTCCAAACTCGCGGTGCAGGCGATCAATAATAATATCTAAGTGTAGCTCGCCCATACCAGAAATAATGGTCTGTGCTGACTCTTGATCTGTGTGGACTTTAAAAGACGGATCCTCTTGCGCTAATTTGTCTAACGCCAGAGCAAGCTTATCTTGGTCAGAGGTTGTCTTAGGCTCTACTGATTGCGAAATCACAGGCTCTGGGAACTCAATGCATTCTAGGACTACTACGTTAGCAGTATCGCAAAGCGTATCGCCTGTTGTAATTGACTTAAGGCCAACTGCGGCAGCAATGTCGCCTGCATGCACTTCAGTAATGTCTTCACGATCATTAGAGTGCATCTGCAACAAACGACCAATGCGTTCTTTTTGCTGCTTGGCCGAGTTGTAAATAGTGTCGCCTGACTTCAACACGCCGGAATATACACGAAAGAACACCAGTTGACCCACAAAAGGATCGCTCATGATCTTGAAGCCCAGCGCAGCAAACGGCTCTTTATCGTCGGCCTTGCGTGCCACCGTCTCGCCATCGGCATCTTCGCCCTCAATCGCTTTGACATCCAGCGGGCTAGGCATGAAATCAATCACGCCATCAAGCAGCGCCTGCACGCCTTTGTTCTTAAAGGCGGAACCACAAAAAACGGGAATTAATTCATTCGACAAAGTACGCATACGAATACCTTGCTTGATTTGCTCGGCGTTTAAATCACCTGCCTCAAAATATACTTCCATCAAAGCCTCATCGGCTTCTGCCGCCGCTTCAATCAGCGCAGCACGTGCTTGCTCGCACTCAGCTTGCATCGCATCAGGAATCGTCTTTTCTTCAAAGCTAACACCCATATTGACGTCATCCCAATAGATGGCCTTCATCTTAATGAGGTCAACCACCCCTTCAAACTGGTCTTCGCTACCAATCGGCAACTGCATAGGCACAGGGTTGGCGCCTAAGCGCTCGGCAATTTGTGTCACCACACGGCCAAAATCAGCGCCAATGCGATCCATTTTGTTGACAAAGGCAATACGCGGCACACTGTACTTATCAGCTTGACGCCATACTGTCTCTGACTGTGGCTCAACGCCGCCCACCGCACAAAAAACGGCACAAGCGCCATCTAACACTCGCAAGCTACGCTCCACCTCTATGGTGAAGTCAACGTGGCCCGGCGTGTCAATGATATTGATACGGTGCTGCTCTCGGCCCTTATCCATACCCGTCCAAAAACAAGTAGTGGCCGCTGAGGTGATAGTAATGCCACGCTCTTGCTCTTGCTCCATCCAGTCCATCACGGCGTTGCCGTCATGCACTTCGCCCATCTTGTGCGACAAGCCTGTGTAGAACAAGATGCGTTCAGTGGTCGTCGTCTTCCCCGCATCGATGTGCGCCATAATACCGATATTACGGTAATGATTTAAGGGAGTTTGACGAGCCATGATAAGTAATAAATTTAAGCGATCTAAGCAGACTAGAAACGAAAGTGAGAGAACGCCTTGTTGGCTTCGGCCATCTTGTGCGTGTCTTCACGCTTTTTTACCGCAGAACCGCGTGACTCAGCTGCTTCCGAAAGCTCGGCCGCCAACCGCAACATCATGGTTTTTTCACCGCGCTTACGTGCTGCGTCGACTAACCAACGCATTGCTAGCGCAGTTTGGCGCGAAGGACGCACCTCCATGGGTACTTGATAAGTCGAACCGCCCACACGGCGGCTTTTAACCTCAACCGCAGGGCTAACATTCTCTAAGGCCTGATTGAACACTTCAACAGGATCACCTTTACCACGCTCTTCGATGGTAGTCAGCGCACCATACATAATGCTTTCTGCAATCGACTTTTTGCCATCAAGCATGATTGCATTGATGAACTTGGCGATGGTCTGGTCCTTATACTTTGGATCAGGCAATATCTGGCGCTTCGGTACTTCTCTTCTTCTAGGCATTAGCTTGCTCTATAGAATAATATTCCATGGCGCGCGCAATTTCTCGCTTTGCGCACCGCATAATTAAATTGTGACGAGTTATCTTTTAACCATGGCGACTAATAACTTTGTCATAACAACAAAGGCATAATCACCTTGGCAACCTCTTCTTAAGGACAACTCTAGCAACCAAAAAGGATGCAGGTCAGAGGTTTATATCTATCGACTCAAACAACAAGTCGTTTATTTGGAGCCCTAATATTAAAATAGAGCTAAGTTTTTAAGACTTAGGCCGCTTTGCCCCGTATTTAGAACGACCTTGACGTCGATCTGAAACACCTGATGTATCTAGCGCACCACGCACAACGTGATAACGCACACCCGGTAAATCTTTTACGCGCCCACCACGGATCAGCACAACAGAGTGCTCTTGAAGGTTATGGCCTTCACCACCGATATATGAACTTACTTCGTATTTATTCGTTAAGCGTACACGAGCCACCTTACGCAAAGCCGAGTTCGGCTTCTTCGGGGTAGTCGTATACACACGTGTGCACACACCGCGTTTTTGCGGGCAAGCCTCAAGCGCAGGTACATTTGATTTTTGCTCCTGCTTTTTTCTTGGCTTGCGAACCAATTGGTTAATTGTAGGCATTTTTTAAAAATTCACCGTTAAACCGTTAATATTTAAACCACTTACGTGTTGTGCAACACAACTTCGGGCGGCGGATTCTAGGCACTATTAGCAGGCCTGTCAAGACCAATTTAAAGCTCATTGAAAAAGCTTGCTAATAATGGCTGCCTAATCATTCACTGCTGCACTGTCCTCACTGGTCTCTGCAGCTTCAATAGCGCCCTCTTGGCTAGCCTCTTCGCCCGCCTCTCCTGACTCTTGCGCTAACTCTTGCGCGATCAGTTGATCTAGATCCAAGTCTTCAGATGGCTTTAAGCGTTCTGAGCGCAAACGTGCACGTTCTTGATGGTACGCCAAACCCGTTCCAGCTGGAATCAAGCGACCCACAATCACGTTTTCTTTCAAGCCACGCAAGTTGTCGATCTTTCCGTTGATAGAGGCCTCAGTAAGAACACGCGTAGTTTCTTGGAATGACGCTGCCGAGATAAACGAATCTGTCAGCAACGAAGCCTTCGTGATGCCCAGCAATACCGGTGACCACGTACCCAGCTCACCACCGTCATCGGCGATTTGATCATTGGCATCCAAGATCGCCGATTTCTCAACCTGCTCACCTGGCAAGAAGCCCGTATCACCTGGCTCATTTACTTTGGCCTTACGTAGCATCTGGCGCACAATCACCTCGATGTGTTTATCGTCAATTTTTACACCTTGCAAGCGGTACACGTCTTGCACCTCATCCACAATGTAGTTAACCAAAGCGTCTACGCCGCGGTACTCTAAGATGTCAGACGCAACTGAGCCGCCCTCAACCACCACTTCACCGCGCTCAACCAACTCACCCTCAAATACGCTCACTGTGCGTGTTTTAGGAATCAATACTTCGTAACTTTCGCCTGTGTCATCGGTGATGACCAAACGCTGCTTGGTTTTAGTTTCACGACCAAACGACACCACACCCGAAGCACCCGCCAATAAAGCTGGGTCTTTAGGCTTACGCGCTTCAAACAGCTCAGCTACTCGTGGTAGGCCACCAGTGATATCACGTGTTTGCGCCGACTCCTGCGGAATACGTGCAATAGTGTCGCCCACCTTAATCTTCGCGCCATTGTCAAACTCCACTACCGCACCCGGAGGCAGCTGATAGCGTGCTGGTAGCTCTGTACCTGGAATTTTCGCAGGCTCACCATCGCTACCCACCAAGGTAATGGTTGGCTTGATGTCTTGCGCACTGCCACGTCGCTCTGATGGCGGCTTCACTACATAAGTGGACACGCCAGTTAGATCATCAGTCTGTTTGGTGATCGTTACACCATCAATAAAGTCCGTGAGCTCTGCCTTACCCGCCACCTCAGTCACGATTGGATGTGTATGCGGATCCCAGTTGGCAATAATATCGCCCACCTTAACGTCGCCGCCATCTACTACCGACAGTATTGCGCCATAAGGCAGTTTATGCCGCTCGCGCTCTAACCCATTCAAGTCTTTCACGATTAACTGACCAGAACGCGTCACCACTACATCTTTCTTCTTGCTGTTTTGCACCGACTTAACATCTTTCAGATGCACAGTACCAGTAGTTTGCGATTCAATGCTGCTAATCACCGTGCTGGCCGAAGCGGCGCCGCCAATATGGAAAGTCCGCATTGTGAGCTGTGTACCCGGCTCACCGATCGATTGTGCCGCAATGACACCCACTGCTTCACCTTTGTTGATCAAGTGGCCACGGCCCAGATCACGACCATAACAGGCCGCACATACGCCATAACGCGTCTCACACTTAGAAGCTGAGCGCACTTCAATCGAGAAAATGTTGGCCGCGTCAATCACGTCTAGCAATTCTTCGTCAATCAGCTGATCGCGGCGCACGAGCACACTACCATCAACTGGATTGATTACATCTTGGGTCGGATAGCGCCCCAAAATGCGGTCACGAATCGGAATCACAATTTCACCACCTTGCACCAAGGCTTCTTTAGTGATGCCTTGTGTAGTGCCGCAATCGTCTTCGGTCACCACCAAATCTTGGCATACATCCACCAAACGGCGAGTCAAATAACCAGAATTCGCTGTTTTCAAAGCCGTATCAGCCAAACCTTTGCGCGCGCCATGCGTTGAAATAAAGTATTGCAGTACATTCAAGCCTTCACGAAAATTTGCCGTGATCGGCGTTTCAATGATTGATCCGTCCGGTTTTGCCATCAAGCCGCGCATACCCGCCAACTGACGGATCTGGGCATGCGAACCCCGCGCGCCCGAGTCAGCCATCATATAGATCGAGTTAAACGACTCTTGCTCTACCTCTTTGCCTTCTTGGTCCTCAACGCTTTCCACACCCAGGTGGTCCATCATTGAGGTAACTACACGCTCACTAGTCCGCGTCCAAATGTCTACTACCTTGTTATAGCGCTCGCCATCCGTCAACAAACCGTTGCTGTATTGCGACTGGATTTCTTTCACTTCATCCTGCGCTTCGCCCAAGATAGCTTGCTTTTCCTGCGGGATCTCCATGTCGTCTAAACAGATCGACACACCTGACTTGGCCGCCATTTTAAAGCCGGCGTACATCAGTTGATCAGCAAAGATGACCGCTTCTTTCAAGCCGATCTCGCGGTATGCATAGTTAATCAGGCCCGAAATCTCTTTCTTCTTTAAAGCATTGTCCAGCAAAGACAAGGGCATGCCATCGGGCAAAATAATGCTCAACAAAGCGCGGCCAGCTGTGGTATCACGCAACTTGAGTGATTCAGAGTCCGTGTCGCCTTGAATTTCTGGCAAGCGCACTTTAATTTTCGCATGATACGAAAGCTCACCCATGTCCACCGCACGCTGCACCTCGTTGGTGTTGGCATAATACGTACCCTCACCTTTGGCACCAATACTGGCACGAGTAACGTAATATAAGCCCAGCACGATGTCTTGCGAAGGAACAATAATAGGATCGCCGTTAGCGGGTGACAGCACATTGTTGCTTGACATCATCAATGTACGTGCTTCAAGCTGCGCCTCAATTGATAAGGGCACGTGTACCGCCATCTGATCGCCGTCAAAGTCAGCGTTGTATGGCGTACATACTAACGGATGTAATTGAATTGCCTTGCCTTCAATTAGCACTGGCTCAAAAGCTTGAATACCTAAACGGTGCAAGGTTGGTGCACGGTTAAGCAGCACTGGATGCTCACGAATCACCTCTTCCAAGATGTCCCACACTAAAGGCAACTCTTGGTCCACCAGTTTCTTGGCTTGCTTGATATTGCTAGCATGCTCACGACCAATAATTTTGGCAAAAATAAACGGCTTGAA
>CALIFM010000218.1 GCA_938021685.1 uncultured Gammaproteobacteria bacterium
AGCTTCTTTAAAAAGGAATTATCAGAGAATTTATACTATCAATATGAACTAGTTTACAATACTATTTCGTTAGCCGCGGCAAGATGACGAAGCCGATGTTGGCTTGCCTTGCCTACTCATTTGGTGCGCAAATAATAAACGATTACTCAATTCTTTATGGCTTCTGTCACACCTACTATTCAAATAACCGATTTGCATAAATCATTTGGTTCTCTTGAGGTCATAAAAGGCGTATCGATGAGCGCAAATGAAGGCGATGTCATTTCAATCATCGGTGCTAGTGGTTCAGGAAAAAGTACTTTGTTACGTTGTATCAATTTGTTAGAAGACCCTACAGCAGGTGAAATAGCTATATGTGGAGAGCCGATCAAATTCAAAACCACCGGTCAAGACGACATGCAAGCCACTGATAAAAGACAGGTGGAACGAATACGTACACAGCTAGGCATGGTCTTTCAGGGGTTCAATTTGTGGGAGCATATGACGGTGATGCAAAATGTGATGGAAGCACCTGTGCATGTGTTAAAACTAGACAAATCTGAAGTTAAAGAGCGTGCTGAAGCATTGCTACATCGAGTTGGTCTATGGGAGAAACGTGGAAATTATCCCGTTACTTTGTCAGGCGGTCAACAACAACGTGTCGCGATTGCACGTGCGCTCGCGATGGAGCCCAGAGCCTTGTTGTTTGACGAACCCACTTCTGCACTTGACCCTGAACTGGTGGGTGAGGTACTTAAAGTCATCCGCGGGCTAGCCGACGAAGGTCGCACCATGATCCTCGTCACCCATGAAATGAAATTCGCAAGAAATGTATCATCTCATGTAATATATTTGCATCAAGGAAGGATCGAGGAGGAAGGAACTCCACAAAAAGTTTTTCAGGAAGCTGAAAGTGAACGTTGCCGAACATTTGTTAAGTCTGTTAGCTAACAAAACATAGGCTGCACCTTAAAACCAAAATAAATCGAGAGAGTATGAAAATTTTAAAAAAACTATTAATCGCATCAACTATGGCGACTTGCCTATTGAGCACCAACGCGATGGCATTAAAACTAGGCGTTGCTGCAGAACCTTATCCTCCATTCGCTGAAAAGAATGCTGCAGGTGAATGGGAGGGCTGGGAAATTGAAATCGGCGAAGCCATTTGCGCAGCGATGAATGAGCCTTGCGAATGGGTTGAAGTTGCTTGGGATGGCATTATTCCAGCGTTATTAGCCAAGAAATTTGACGTCATTATGTCTTCAATGTCTATCACTGAAGAGCGCATGAAAACAATTGATTTTTCTAATAAATACTACAACACGCCTGCTGTAATCGTAGTACCAAAAGACTCAACTATTGATGGCTCGCCTGAAAGTGTAAAGGGTAAAATTGTCGGTGTTCAAGTATCAACCACCCACGAAAATTACACGACCAAGCATTTGGCCCCTACAGCCGCAAGCGTAAAGTCTTATTCTACCTTTGATGAGCACAACCAAGACTTAGTTGCTGGACGTGTTGATGCCGTAGTCGGCGATTCACTTGCCATGGAGCCTTTCTTAAACAGCGATGCTGGTGCGTGCTGTAAAGTCGGTGGTTCTTTAACCGATGATGCAGTTTTCGGCCCAGGTGCTGGCGGCGGCATGCGTAAAGAAGACGGCGATTTAAAAGCACGTTTTAACGCAGCGATCGACAAGATTATCGCTGACGGCACTTATAAAACCATTTCAGATAAGTACTTCACTTTTGATATCTACGGTGGTTAGTTTAAAATGAGGCTCGCCTCGGCTGAACCGGCTCTATACAGAGCCGGTTCATTCTCAAATTTTCCACCCTTTACTCATAAAATTCTAAGCTGACTCTATGGAACCAACAGGTCTCAGCTTGCTCGCGCTTTCACCACCGGGTTGGGGTGGTAACTTGCTTAAAGGCTTAGTCCTGAGTTTACAAATTGCTTTTGGTGCCTACGCGCTGGGCCTTATGATCGGTCTGCTCGGCGCACTCGGCAAAATTTACGGAGGGCCCATTACGCGCTGGTCACTAGAAATTTATACTACCCTCGTTCGGGCCATTCCTGAGCTCGTCCTTATCTTATTATTATTCTATGCTGGGCCTGATATTGTTAACGGCATCTTAGAATCCTTCGGTTTCGAACGCATCGATATCAACGCCTTAGTCGCGGGCATCTACGTGTTGGGCATGGTACAAGGCGCCTATTCTATCGAAGTTATGCGAGGCGCAATGCTTGCTGTTCCAAATGGACAGGTGGAAGCGGCAAAAGCCAGCGGCATGTCTTGGACTCTAATGCATCGACGCATCATTATTCCCGCGATGATACCCTTAGCCCTGCCCGGCTTGGCTAACTTATGGCTAATTGCCACAAAAGATACAGCGTTGCTTGCAGTAGTAGGATTAAGCGAATTAGCACTGACAACCCGTCAAGCAGCTGGCGCCACAAAAGAATACCTAATGTTCTATCTAGCCGCTGGGTTTATTTACCTGTGTGTAAGTTTAATATCGGCTGGCGTATTCAAAAAACTTGATCGTCACTATAGACGCGGTCAAGCTGATCTTTCCGGCTAAACCGAACACCTATTAAAATGAAATGGTATTGGGTTGCAGATTACCTCCCTAAGTTTTTAGAGGGAACATGGATAACAATCCAATTGTTAGGCCTCTCTTTGTTCTTTGGTATGATACTGGCTACTTTGCTGGGTCTGGTTCAAGTAACTGGGCCAAAGCCTTTGGCCATGCTTGCCCGCGGTTTTTGTACTGTCATTCGCGGCACTCCTTTGTTAATACAATTATGGTTGGTATATTATGGGTTAGGCTCACTTTTTCCTTCTGTTCCTGGCATTCGTGAAAGCTTCCTGTGGCCCATTTTACGCCAAGCCTTTCCCTATGCTGTTTTTGCATTCACCATCAGCGTTGCAGCTTATTCCGGCGAAGTCATGCGCGGCGCATTTAACAGCGTCAGCAAAGGCGAGCTGGAAGCAGGAAGAGCTTACGGTATGACACCGTTCACTTTACTGCGGCGAGTCTGGTTTCCACGTGCAGTTCAAAACGTTTTACCTACGCTTGCGGGTGAGTGTATATTGACCCTTAAAGCTGTTCCATTAGCTGCAACCATCACCGTTTTTGATGTATACGGTGTCGGCAGCATGGTTAGACAAGAAACCTACAGGATT
>CALIFM010000219.1 GCA_938021685.1 uncultured Gammaproteobacteria bacterium
TGTCACTTTTATTAAACATGGCTTTGGTCGGTAAAATTGGAGAAAATTGTTAGCTTGAGTGTAGCGCCGCTTCGACAAAAAAATACAGCACAAATGCGCTACTTACTTAACTGTTAGCACCCTAGTTTATTCTAAGGACGGCCTTATTACTGGGTGCAGATTGCTAATGTTATGGCGCCAATCAATATAGCGCCTTAGTTTCTTAGCTAATAAATCAAATTGCCTGATGAATGGATAACAATTTTTGCAACAGTGCTTCCATCTTGTCCAGCGGCCAAGCATTGGCACCATCGCTCCAAGCGTTTGCTGGGTCAGGGTGGCTTTCCATAAACAAGCCGTCTACGCCCACAGCCACCGCTGCACGCGACAACACCGGCACAAATTCACGCTGTCCACCCGATTTACCATCACCCGCTCCCGGCAACTGCACCGAGTGGGTCGCATCAAACACTACGGGGCAGCCAGTCTGCTCACGCATGATATCCAAGTTGCGCATGTCTACCACTAAGTTGTTATAACCAAAGCTATTACCACGTTCACACACAGCAATATGCGCATCTGGGTTAGTCGCCTTAGCCTTGCCCACTACGTGCGCCATTTCAGGGCCAGATAAAAACTGCCCTTTTTTAATATTGGTTGGTCGACCAGATTGAGCCACTGCTTCAATTAAGTCCGTCTGACGACATAAAAATGCCGGCGTTTGTAGCACATCGACGACTTCACTGGCAGCATACACATCTTCCACACTGTGCACATCGGTCAACACCGGACAGCCTACTTGCTCGCGCACCTTTTGCAAAATTTGCAGCCCTTCATCACGGCCTGGGCCGCGCTGTGAATTAATCGAAGTACGATTGGCTTTGTCAAACGATGATTTGTACACAAACGGAATGCCCAAACGCATAGTGATGTCAGTGAGCTTTTGCGCTGTTTGTAACGCTAAGTCTTGCGACTCAATCACACACGGACCAGCGATGAGAAAAAACGGTTGACCCGCACCAATATCGAAATTGAAAAACTTTTTATTAGCCATGGTTATATAACTATCTGGGCGCTAAGCGCTGTCCTTTAATTTGCGCGCTGTGGCTACGTAATCAGTGAACAAAGGATGGCCATCGCGCGGCGAGGAAGTAAATTCAGGGTGAAACTGGCAGCCGATAAACCACGGGTGCTCGGGCAACTCAATCATCTCAGCCAAGCCGTGTTTAGACTTACCAGAAAATTGCAGACCATGCTGTTGCAAAGATTCGAGGTAATTGTTATTAAATTCATAACGGTGGCGATGTCGATCAAAGATCACGTCTTGACCATAAATTGCACGCACTTTGCTGCCCTTCGCCAGTTCACAAGCCTGCCCACCAAGGCGCATGGTACCGCCTAAATCGGAATCTTCGTCACGGTATTGTTTGGCACCTTCGTCATCAGTCCATTCGCTGATCAACCCCACCACAGGGTGCTTAGTTTTTGGTGCAAACTCAGTGCTATTAGCACCATCAAGGCCAGCCACATGGCGCGCATAATCAATGATCGCCACCTGCATACCAAGACAAATACCTAAGTACGGAATATTATTCTCACGCGCATACTTGGCGGCGGCCACCTTACCCTCAGTGCCGCGCTCTCCAAAACCGCCCGGTACCAAAATAGCGTCCACACCCGCAAAGGCTTTGGCTTCTTTGCCGATCACATTTTCGGCATTAACATAGTTCACATTTACCTTGGTTAAGGTATGAATGCCTGCATGGCTTAAAGCCTCTGATAAAGACTTATACGATTCCTTCAACTCCACGTACTTACCCACCATCGCGATAGTGATACTACCCGTGGGGTTTTCTCCGTTATGCACCACTTTATCCCACTCGCTTAAATCTGGCGGCGGCACATCAAGTTGTAGATGCTTCACGACAATATCATCAAGGCCTTGCTCATGATAGATACGCGGCACTTTATAAATATTATCTACGTCATATGCCGAAATAACCGCCTTGGGCGACACATTGGTAAACAGTGCGATTTTTTCGCGCGCATCATCTGGGATCGGCTTTTCGGCACGGCAAAACAACACATCTGGTTGAATACCGATGGAACGCATCTCTTTAACTGAGTGCTGCGTTGGCTTAGTTTTAATCTCGCCATCAGCCACAGTAATAGTAGGCACTAAAGTCAGGTGCATGTACAAAGTATTTTCAATGCCATGGTCCACACGCATTTGACGAATCGCTTCTAAAAACGGTAAGGATTCAATATCACCCACTGTGCCGCCAATCTCCACTAGCGCGACATCCATGCCTTCAGATGCCTCATGGATCCACGTCTTCATCTGGTCGGTAATATGGGGAATCACCTGCACTGTGCCGCCTAAATAATCACCCTTTCGTTCGTGACTAATGACCTTTTCGTATACTTGTCCAGTGGTGAAATTATTACCCTTCTTCATCGGCGTGCGAATAAAGCGCTCGTAGTGCCCCAGATCTAAGTCAGTTTCTGCGCCGTCTTCAGTCACAAACACTTCACCGTGTTGCAGCGGGCTCATGGTACCAGGGTCTACGTTGATGTAGGGATCTAGCTTCATCATATTGACCTTCAAGCCGCGCGCTTCTAGCAGCGCTGCCAAAGAAGCCGCCGACAAGCCTTTGCCCAAAGAAGAAACTACGCCGCCCGTGATGAAAATATACTTGGTCGCCAATTTTATTATCCGACAAGAGTGAATTTGAGCACAAATGCTGTGCTACAGACGGGAGATAAGACTACCAAACCCAAGATGACTTCTCAATTGAAATCGGCAATTAAGTTAGTTTGCAACCCCAAATAACGCACCAAAGCTAAGCAACTTGATTACGAACTTTGCTCAAGGCTAAATACCACCTGCTCTCCTTGATGATTAAATAAGACTGGCGCAAGCTGACCTAAGCTGCCTGACCAGACAATATTCCCATCAAATTTAATCAACGGCAGTCGCTCACGCAGCCAGGGTGCGACGCGCGCATCTTGCAGGCATTTTTTATACGCCTGAGAGTGCACTCGCCCGGGCTGATAAACACGTTCACCTCCAGCTCGCCAAGCTACATACACCGTGTCACTCGCCGCTAATTGCACACTCATCTCAAGAGCTTGCTTAGTAGTCGTTGCTGGTGTTTCCAAGTCAGCGCATAGCTGCAAAGCTAAGTTCGGCAAGGCCAGCGGTGCCTGTAAATCCCAATTTAGCTCCTCAATCGGTACTTTCTCATAAACCGACAACAAGTGCAGACGTTGGTCGTAATATTGCAACTCGATATCTTCATGCTGCAATACAGGGTGGCTATCGTTATCACTCAGCTCTCTTACTTGCCGCAGCCATTCATACAATTGGCTGCGCACCAGCGGATACCTGCAATGCGGGAGTAACCATACATCAATCGCATTATGAATACGTTCGGATGACAAAGCTTGCAGAGCCGGCCAACTTAGCGGTGGAGCCAAGTCCAGCGCGCTGGCGTACTCAGGAAAATAGGCTTTTTGCAAATCGATCTTGCCCAAATCTTGCAACAGCTGCCATGCGTCTGCGGCTTTAGTGGCGCTGCGCGCCAGTCCTTGCTCAGCCTGCGGCCAACGCTTTTTTAGCACCGGCAACACTTCACGACGCAAGTAATTACGGTCAAATCGGGTATCCGCATTAGATTCATCCTCCACCCACTCCAAACCCTGCTGCTGAGCATACTTTTCAATTTGCGAACGTGAATAGCTTAACAAGGGGCGCGCTATATTTAGACCATTCATCTGGTTCGTCGCTGCCATGCCGGCCACACCGCGCGCCCCAGCACCGTTGACTGCACGATGCAGCAACGTTTCAGCTTGATCAGTTTGATGATGCGCCGTTAACAACACGTCATTTGCTGTGACGTGTTTGGCAAAAAACTGCTGCCGCGCTACACGCGCCATCGCTTCTAAATTAGGCGTATCATTTGATAATTCAGCTTGCTCGCTAAGACACTGCACCCCAAGCGAATCACACTGAGCATGACAAAATGATTGCCATGCAGCAGCATTCGATGACAGACCGTGATTTAGGTGTAGTGCTTTGAGCGTAAGCCCTTGAGATTTAGTGTAAGTGTCCAGCAAATGCAGCAACACTTGTGAATCACAGCCACCACTATAGGCGAGGTAAAGCGTTGTACTTTTGCTTAACGACGGCAATAACGCCGTAAGCTGCGACGCAAACTGCTGCTGATTCAGCGAGCTAAGCGCCACCACATTATTATCCAGAATCAGCCAGAAAACTGGCCGAAAGAAGTTAAACGCTTGTAGCGCGCATCCAGCAAGTCTGACAAAGCAATTGCATCTAAACGATCAAGTTGCGACTTTAAGCTGCTGCGCAACGCATCAGCAACCGGCTTAAAATCACGGTGCACTCCACCCAATGGCTCACCAATAATTTCATCAACCAAGTTATGCTCAGCTAAATGGCGCGTGGTCACGCCCATCGCTTCAGCCGCCTCTTTGGCTTTATCAGCGCTTTTCCACAAAATAGCGGCGCAGCCCTCTGGCGAAATGACCGAATAAGTGGAAAACTCTAGCATGATTAAATAATCACACACACCAATCGCCAATGCACCGCCCGAGCCACCCTCACCAATCACGGTAGAGATGATAGGGGTTTTAAGCTCACTGAGTTTTTCCAAGCAAAAAGCGATCGCCTCAGCCTGACCGCGCTCTTCAGCCCCGACCCCAGGATAAGCCCCCGGCGTATCAATAAAGGTAAGTAGTGGCAGCTTAAAGCGCTCAGCCATGTCCATAATGCGCTGCGCCTTACGGTAGCCCTCTGGACGCGGCATACCCCAATTGCGGTGGTTTCGTTCTTTAGCATCGCGCCCTTTTTGATGACCAATCACCGCAACAGCAGTGCCTTCAAAGCGGCCAATGCCCGCCACAATTGCTGGGTCATCGGAATAATGTCGGTCGCCATGTAACTCTTGAAAGTCCGTAATTAACGCTTCAATATAGTCCAGTGTGTACGGTCGGTCAGGATGGCGTGCAATTTGAGTAATCTCCGCGGCATTCAAGCGTGAAAAAATCTCCTGTGTTTTTTCTTTACACTTGGCTTTGAGTTTGGCAATTTCAGCCGAAAAGTCGACCCCATCGTCACTTTTAGAACTGACCCGCTCGAGCTCCTCGATTTTCTCTTCAAGCTCAGCGATGGGTTTTTCAAATTCTAGATGATCGTAAATCATAGCCATGCAGTTTTACTGTACACACTTTATTTATAATGGATTTAATTTTACCTCAGATGATTATCTAATGGGGTCAATTTACATTTAATCTAGCCTTAATTAACAACACTCATCGCCGGCATAGCGCAGCAAAAATCTGTGCAAAATGCTATATTCGCGCCTGCTTTTTTTAAATGACCAAACACAAATGGCGAAACAACGCAAAGCCGTCGCATTGATGTCCGGCGGACTGGATTCCCTGCTCGCCGCTAAGGTCATGCTCGACCAAGGCATTCATGTTGAAGGCATTAACTTTTTCACTGGTTTTTGCGTGGAAGGTCACACTCATTCGATTCGCAACACCAGTGACGAAAAAAAACTTAAAAAGCGCAACAACGCCTTGTGGAGCGCTGAACAACTAGGCATTAAGCTACATATTATTGACATTATTGAGCCCTATAAAGACGTAGTGCTTAACCCAAAGCATGGCTATGGTAGCAATCTTAACCCCTGCCTAGATTGCAAAATCTTCATGGTCAAAAAGGCACATGAGTGGATTAAAGAAAACAATTTTGACTTTATTATCTCTGGCGAAGTCGTTGGCCAGCGACCCAAATCACAACGCCCTCATACAATGCCAATGATCCAAAAAGAATCCGGCGCCATGGATTTATTGCTACGTCCGTTGTGCGCACAGCACCTTGAGCCGACCTTACCCGAGCGTGAGGGCTGGGTGGATCGTGAAGCGATGCTTAACTTTCATGGCCGTAACCGCAAACCACAAATTGCCTTGGCCAAACAGTTTGGCATCGACGACTTTGCCCAGCCTGCTGGTGGCTGCTGCTTTTTAACTGATGAAGCGTATTCAGTAAAACTGCAAGATATGTGGGATAACCGCCCTAGCCGTGATTACACTTTAGATGACATCATCCTACTGAAAGTGGGTCGCCATTTGCGCCCCAAGCCACATTTTAAAATGATTGTTGCACGCGATGGCGGAGAGACACGCTATTTAGAAGGATACCGTAAACAATTCAAGCACCTTATTATGCGTTCGCACCCCGGACCATTAACCTTAATTGAAGGTGATGTGAATGCA
>CALIFM010000220.1 GCA_938021685.1 uncultured Gammaproteobacteria bacterium
TCCAACATTGCCAGCGAAGTGACCTTAGTGCACCGCCGCGATGAGCTGCGTGCAGAAGCCATTCTAATCGACCACCTGATGGAAAAAACCACTGATAACGGTGGCAACATCAACATTGAGTGGAACCATGAATTGCAAGAAGTGCTGGGCGATGATTCAGGCGTGACCGGCATGCGCATTAAAAGCACCCAAGATGATAAGCAAACCGACCACGATTTAATGGGTGTTTTTATCGCCATCGGACACACCCCTAACACCGGTATTTTTGACGGCCAGCTGGACATGGAAGGCGGGTATATCATCACCAAGGGTGGTACAGGCGGCGATGCCACTGTCACCTCAAAACCGGGCGTGTTTGCTGCTGGCGACGTTATGGATCATATCTACCGCCAAGCGGTGACTTCGGCTGGCACGGGTTGCATGGCTGCGCTGGATGCTGAGCGCTTCCTCAAAGGCGCTGCCTAAAAGGCAGCCTTTTCCCTTAAAACTAAGCAGCAAGTGCATACAGATGGCAGAAGACGACTTGGATTTTGCCGAAGCGATGCAAGGGGTAAAGCGCTTAAAAGCCGATAAAGTAGCGCTGCGGCCGCCGCAAGTAGCTAAACCCAAACAACCGCTTTCTCGATTATCGGCAGAGGCATTCACCGCTTTTAAAAGCTCTAGCCCTGCTACTGGCCTCAAAACTAATCAAGCAGCCATGCAAAACGAACATGGCACGCAGCGGCTGTTTTTCTTGCGTGCAGGGCAGCAAAAAAAAGTGCTTAGTCGCTTGATGCAGGCTAAGTTCAGCGGCTTTGACGCGCAGCTTGATTTGCACGGCATGCGGCAAGCGCGTGCCGAACAAGCATTGCAACAGTTTATCGAAGGCAGTGCACAGCAAGGTTTGCGTTACTTATTAATTGTGCACGGCAAAGGTCAGCACTCTGATGGCCGTGCAGTGCTCAAAGATATTTGCGCTGCACAGTTACCGCAACATGCAGCAGTGCTGGCATTTTGCTCAGCACGTCAAGTGGATGGTGGCACTGGCGCATTATATGTACAGCTTAGTAAAGCCGCCAACGCCTAACTGCCCGTTGCAGTTTACATCTCTGGCAGCGCTGATAAAACATATCCTTCAGGAATCACCATACTAGCAGGATCAATTTCTAGCTGTTCAATGCCCTCCAAGGTCATCGCATCGCTGGCGTATGATTTAACCAACACCTCTTTAAAGTCGGTGGTGAAGCCAAAGGCATATTGCCCAATCATCTAGCGTATTTGTTCGCCAATGGCCGTCATTTTCAGCATCATCGAGTGCAAAGTCGCAGCGTCCACTTCACTGACCCCAAGCGTGCTGGCAGCAGCAACGCAGATTGTTTTAGGCTCGCCAGTGGCCAACACTATGCCGACTTTTTCACAAGCATAGTTACCCACTTTGTCTTGCTCACCAGTAAACGTCATCTCCACCTGTCCTGCGTCGGGTTTGTCATCGCTTAAGAATGATGCCATCACGCCGCCCATTGCCTCTTTCATCTGGGTTACCTCGGCCTGCGTTTTGCCTTTGGTTTGTGCAGCAAACATCTCGCGCATGCGGCCTTTCATCGCAGCCACTTGCTGCGCCATTTGATCTAGATCAATGTATAGCTTCTGCGCGTGATCAAACACGTAAATTTTATTTTTCTCAGCCTCAAATAGCATTGCGCCCATTGTGCCGTAACTAACTAATACTTTGCCGTGCGCAATGTCGAACACGCTAGGCTGTGCACCGTCGTAGGTAAGGCGCACATCGGCATAAGACGATAGGCTAAAAAATGCGCATAATAACGCACCAATATTAAGACTGTTTCTAATTGTTGTGATCATTTATTGGTAGTCCGAAGTAAATACAATCAAATTGAAACTTATCTAACAAACTTAGCTAATGAAATAGGCAACACCTTGCAGCTAGGTTGGCTGCCCCATCATTTAACTTCATTTACGAGGCTAACTGTTACTACTGCATGTCTTCAGGCATGTCCATATCTTGAAAACTGTAATTGCTAGGAATCGCCATGCTGACCGATCAATGTCGGCTAGTTCAACAGACTGCAACACCATTTCATCAGCCGAGTAGGCTTTTGCCAAAACGCCTTTATAGCCAGCTATAAAGCCAAGATTAGACTTTGCTGTGACTTCCAATATCTCATCAATTTTAGCCATTTCAATCGTAAAAGCCTGCCATGCAGCCGCGTCTTCAGCACTCATATTCAGTTGATCTGCGTTGATAAAGCACCCTTCTTTGTTGTCTTTTGCTATGAGCACGCTCACCTTTTCACAGGTATAGCCGCCTACAGACACTTGCTCACCTGTAAAGATAGCGTCTGCTTTTATCTCTATGTTTTCATCTAAAAACTTCTTGCTGCCTTCTTCTATTGCCTGCTCGAAGTTTGCCTTGGTTTTGGCAGCCTCCGCCTCGGTTTGCTGTTTAGATGCGCTTTCAACCAGCGCCTCAGCAAAAGCGCCGCCTAGCTGTGCCACCATCATTTTCATTAGTCGGGCCATTTGACCAACATCCGCATACTCTTGAACTTCATGATTAAGCATGAAAATTTTATTTTGCTGAGCATCGAATAACAAAGCGATTTCTTTGCCATTATCCACAAACTCAATGTGCACCTTTTCATTCGCAATCTTGATGCTTGTAGCAACTTGTGACGCATTTGCATAATTGAATTGAATATCAGCCTGAGCAGGCGAAGCAACTAGAGACCCTAACAAGGTGGCAACGGAGATATGTTTTAAAAGCATTAAATTTAGTAATGTTAGAAGTTAAAAAAGTTTAAGTACAAACAAGCCATAAGTGCTGTTTGCGGTGCAATTATATATTCATTTGCTGCAACTGCGCCGCGCTTTTCGTATACTAGGCCCTCTAAATTTTCTCTTATGATTTTAGTTTTATGTTACACATCAACTATTTCAAATTGCCTGCCAAGGTTATTGCAGCAGGCGGCCTAGCCTTACTATTTGCCGGCGTTGCCGGAGCCAGCACGGATGATGCTGACATCAATGATGAAATTGAGGCACGCATTCACAAAATTGGCACGATCAACATTGATGGCGAAGCCATGCAAAAGCCCACACTCGCTGCTGAAGCCGGCCCATCGGATGGCCCTGCTATATATCAAGGCAAATGTGCAGCTTGCCACGCCACTGGCGCAGCTGGCGCACCCAAAACGGGTGATAAAGCAGGTTGGGCTGACCGCATTGCTAAAGGCGAAGCGACGCTGATTACCAATGCCACCAACGGCATTGGCGCGATGCCAGCCAAAGGCGGTTATGCTGACTTGAGCGATGCTGATATCACTGCCGCTGTGCAGCACATGATTGGCGAATCA
The DNA here is from genome assembly GCA_938021685.1 of uncultured Gammaproteobacteria bacterium. Taxonomy (GTDB): domain Bacteria; phylum Pseudomonadota; class Gammaproteobacteria; order Arenicellales; family Poriferihabitantaceae; genus JAAELZ01. Next base: position 3,354 of record CALIFM010000220.1, read on the forward strand.
CAATAACACCCGCCTTCAGTTCCTGGCTTCAAAGCGCTATTTATGATCGCGCTTTGAGGCCCACTAAACCTTACTTCTTTTATTGTGCTGATCTCTGACGACAAGCAGTTTATCTTTGTCCACATAGAGAAAACTGCCGGCACCAGCATTACCAGCGCACTGCAGGCGCACAGTATCCAATTCCCGACGTCCAAATGGGCCTCATTGCAGCGCAATTTTGGCTATCCCAAAGACTATCGGCGTTTTAAATTTCCGATGCATTGTCCGTTGGTGACTGCACAACAGCAAATGCCCAAAGAGCGCTTTGATGCCTATTATAAATTTGCTTTTGTGCGCAATCCGTGGGACAGATTGGTATCTGAATACAACGCCTCCATCAAGAAAAATCGCCGTGCACGCCACCGAAAAATTAAGGCGATGGCAAACTTTGGTGAGTATATCAATTATGAAATCAAGCGCGACAAGCTACACCAACACCGCATGTTGCTTGATCAAAACGGTGATATAGCGGTGGACAAGGTGGGCTATTTTGAAAACCTAGTGGATGACTACACCGCCATCTGCACACATCTTGGCCTAAACAATCACTTAAGCAAGCTCAATGCGTTTTCACACGCCGATTACCGCAGTTTTTATAATGACAACACTCGCCAAAAAGTGGCTGACCATTGGGCCACTGATATCAGCGCCTTTAATTACCAATTTTAGGGGCCTCAGGCCCCTATTTCTCTACGCAAGCAACAAAGCTAAGGTTAGCTTTAATGCAGGCACTTTGCGATAAGAGCTGCCTAGCGGCTAGCCACCAAACAAACCTTTAAGTAACTTTTTCTTCGCTCTTTCAACCTCTTCTTTGGCTTTTTGCTTTAAGAGCTCTTCAGGGTCTTGTGGCGCTACGCCGTCTTCAGTTGGTGTGGTTTCAATGCCTAACTCTTCACTAATTTTTTCATTCGCTGCTTTCTTCGCCTCGGCCTTAAGGTCAACCTTACCTTCGCCTTCGATGTTAAGCTCCTCGCGTAACTTGTCTTCTGCCGCTTTTTTGGCTTCGGCTTGCACATCCACCTTGCCCTCGCCTTCTAAGCCGAGTTCTTCGCGTAGCTTGGCATTGGCCGCCTTTTTCGCCTCTTCTTCAAGCGATTGGTCAGCGGCGAGGCCCAATTTTTTCTTGGCCTCCTTTTTTAGGTAGATTTTCGCCAATTCGCCCATGTCCACGCCTACTTTAGGCGCGCTCAAGGTGCCCGTGATTTTCAGTGGTAACTCTTCGCCTTTAAGCTCATCGCGTGGCTTGCCACCTTGGCCCTCAAGGCTTTTAACAACAGAGACAAGTAACTTTAAATCTAGCGCCTCGGTATTGAGATCGGCCGACCCGCGCCCTTGCAAGCGAATCGCTGGCGCTTGCAAGCTGATACCTTTGGTGCTCAACACGCCATTAGTTACGTCCACTACGGCATCAAAATCAGAGAACTCGGTTTTATCGCCCACATCAGGGCTAAACTTTTGCTCACCAGCTAAATTGTTGGCGACATCCACTGCGTCCAATAGTACTTTCTGAATGTCTACGCCAGCCACAGCACCGTCGTTCATATTGATCTTGATCTGGCCATTCATATTCGAGATGAACTCCGCCGATGTTAAGCCAAAACTGCTCACTTCAGCATTAATGTTACCTAAGCCCGCAAAGCGCTCAGTTACTTTCATTGCCTTGAGAAAGTCATTCAAATAAATATTAGCCAGCTCGGTTTTCAAATTCATTTTTGGCGTTTTTCCCGAAATGTCATAGGTGATGTCATTCACCGTTTCACCACCATATAAACTTGCACGTAATGGCGAAATGCGTATCGTGTCATTAGTGGTGTCGGCATCCACCACCAAGTTTTGGGTTTGCATGCCTTGGTACTGCATATCCCCCACCTTCAACACCCCTTTTACATCCAAGCCTTTGAGCGCTTGAAATGGTAACGCAACAATGCTGGCAGGCCCGGCTTCTTCGGCGGCTTCTTGATTGCTCTCACTGAGATAGTCATCAAAATTGATTTGATCCATCTCTAAGTCAAAGCGATAACCTAAGTCACTAAACGAAGGGATGCTGAACGAGCCCTGCACTACGGAACGATCAAACGCCGCATTCAGCACGGGGAAAGAGATCGAATCCACCGTAGCCTCATAATTGCCATTCATTTGCACCGACTGCAAGGCATTAGCAGGCATATCATCCAGTTTAATGCCTAAGTCCGCCAACATCTTTTTAGGCTCAATTGCATTGGTTTCGATTGCACCACTGGCTTTTAAATCAGAAAATAACTGACTGACCTCAGTCGACACCTTTATTTGCGCTGCACCGTGCTGCACTTGTGCCGCTGGCACCGACAACGTTTCGTCTTTGGTGGATAAGACTAGGCTAGGAATACTAGCGTTGGTTTTTTGGCCCAACAACTCACTTTCTAAGCGTTGGTTGTTGATATTGAGCATGCCGCTGTTTACATCAAAATTAAGCTGATCCAGCTCACCTTTGAATGGAATCAAATTGTAGTTACCCGAAAACAATACTGCTTGGGCATTCGCCTTGGCGCTATTTAGGTCATACTTCACTTGACCTAAATTAAGATCAACATCCATCTGATCTTGCACTGACTGCACTTTTGCGCCGCTTAGCTCTACCAAGTCATAGCTTTCGCTAAGTTTCAAGCTGCCATTGGCAGATAATTGTGTGGCACTGGGCACCATATTGCCTGACAAATTGCTGGACAAACGAAAATCGACGGCTTCGCCTGGCACAATGTCACCGGTAGATAAATCAAATTGCTGCACATTAAGCTGCTGATTGCTGCTTTGGTCGTTCCAGCTAACCGTACCGTCGGTGATGTCCACACCTTTAATAATCAAGCCACCAATCGCAGCACCGGCTTGTGCCTCGGGGTTGGCATCGCTGCTGCCACCTGCTTGTTTAGCTAGGTCGCTCCAATTGGGCTTGCCCGCAGCATTGACCGATAAATTGATCACTGGTTTATCTAACAGCACTTTGCCCACTTCCACCTTGCGCTTTAATAGGGGCATGAACGCCACCTTTACCTTGGCCGCTTGGGCTTCAATCATATTAGCAGGCTGATAGCCCGCTTGGTTAGATAAACTCAGCCGTCCAACATCAATGCCCAAAGAGGGGTAGAAACTCCACTTAAGATCGCCATCAATGGCTAAGTCACGGCCGGTTTTGGCCTTAACTTGCTGCGCAATTTTATCTTTATAATCATTAGGGTCAACTTTTGTTACCACAAAGGCAGCCGCAGCAACCGCCAAAATTATTGTTAAAAAAACAATATAAAACAGCCATTTAATTAATTTCATTGACTTATTCTCTTATTACAAAATCATATACTTGAGTAGTAAATATTTGATCAAACTGCGAGTCTAGGCTTGCATCGAATCTAAAGCGGTGTGAATTACATCAATATTCGCACTTTGCCCACGGGTGTTCTCGGCCATGGCCCTACGCCATTGTTTAGCGCCTGGCTGCCCCTTATATAAGCCCATCAGGTGACGCGCCATGTGTTTGAGCCACACGCCCTGCGCCAATTGCGTTTCAATGTATTCACAGTAAGCGCGGACTATCTCATGGCGCGACTGAAACGGCGCTGAATCGCCAAACACCTGCGCGGCCAAATCATTCAACATCCACGGGTCTTCAAAGGCAATACGGCCCAGCATCACGCTGTCAACCTGCTTCAGGTGTTGCTGCACCGCATCGGCTGTGGTGATACCGCCATTAATGGCGACCTCTAAATCAGGGTAATCCTTTGCCACGCGATAAACTCGCTCGTAATCCAGCGGCGGAATGTTACGGTTTTCTTTAGGGCTTAAGCCTTTTAGCCAGGCTTTACGGGCATGAATAGTAAAGTGCTTACACCCTGCTTCGCTAACGGCAGTAATAAAGGCATCTAAGCTCTCTTCAGTATCTTGATCGTCAACCCCTAGGCGATTTTTGACCGTCACCGGCACTTGCACTGCGCTTTGCATGGCCTCAACACACTCCGCCACATGCTGCGGTTCGCGCATCAAACAAGCGCCAAAGCGGCCTGCCTGCACTTTATCACTTGGGCAGCCAACGTTTAAGTTGACTTCATCATAGCCCCAGTCTTCGGCAATCTTAGCCGCCTGCTTGAGGTCACTGGGATCGCTTCCACCTAATTGAATCGCCACCGGATGCTCTTGCGGGTTAAAGGCCAAAAAACGTGCGCGGTCGCCATGCAAGATCGCACCGGCATGAATCATCTCGGTGTAGAGCTTAAGCTTGGGCGAGAACAGTCGATAAAAAGCGCGGCAATGCCGGTCGGTAATATCGAGCATGGGGGCAATGGATAGCAGCGACATCAATTTGGTGGGTTAAATGCACCCTTTGAAAAGCAAAAACACAACAACAAAGCGATAACTTACTTAGATGCAGGCCGCTTTGCCAGAATCAAGGTGCAAAAGCCAATTAATTGGCTGCATTTTAGCGCCTACGCTATTTTCTATAAAGCGCTTAATATATAGTTACATGCATCTATTTATCTCACGCAAGTGATGGCGATGCTAAAACAAAACCTAGAAAAAATAATCGACCTTGGCCTAGACAGCCTGTTTAATCAAATCAACCGCGGCCTTGAAAAAGAAAGCTTGCGCGCTGACCCCGATGGCCGGTTGGCCGCAACGGCGCACCCTACCGCCTTGGGCTCGCCTTTAACCCACCCTAGCATCACCACTGATTTTGCCGAAGCACAGCTAGAGTTTGTTACCCCCGTCAGCCAAGACATTGATAGCCTGACCCACTTCTTGACCGATGTGCACCATTTTACTTACCAAAGCATCGGCAAGGAAAAGCTGTGGGTCAACTCGATGCCCTGCATTTTAAAAGAAGGCAACGACATCCCGATTGCCCGTTTCGGCAGCTCCAACATCGCCAAAATGAAAGAAACCTACCGCATGGGCTTGGGTTATCGCTACGGACGTTTGATGCAAACCATTAGCGGTATTCATTACAACTTTTCTTTGCCAAAAGAGTTCTGGCCCTATTATTTAGACCTTGAAGACGCCTCTACTAAAGCACTGCAAGATGCTGTTTCTGCTCAATATCTTAGCTTGATTCGTAATTTTCACCGCTATAGCTGGATATTATATTATTTATTTGGCGCCTCACCTGCGGTGTGCAAAACTTTCCTTAAAGACCAGCCGCACCAACTTGAAGAATACGCCGGCAATAGCTTTTACGCGCCCTATGGCACCTCGTTGCGGATGAGTGACTTAGGCTACAGCAATAACGCACAAAGCGGCATTCGCACCTGCTACAACCAGCTAGACACCTTCACCGCCTCTTTGGTATCGGCCATGCACGAGCCGCACCCCGAGTACGAGAAAATTGGCGTTAAAGTGGACGGCGAATACCGCCAGCTCAATGCCAACCTGCTGCAAATTGAGAACGAGTTTTACTCCAGCATCCGCCCTAAACGCGTGACTAAAAGCGGCGAAAAGCCCAGCGAGGCTTTGTCTGAACGCGGCGTTGAGTATGTGGAAGTGCGTTGTATTGACTTAAACCCCTATGTGCCAATTGGTATCGACCAAGAAACCATTATCTTTTTGGATATGTTCTTATTGTATTGTTTACTGGAAGACAGCCCCGAATTGAATGCAGCCGAGCTACAAACTAGCAAAGAAAACACTCGCACCACCGTGATGCGCGGGCGCGAGCCGGGCATTACGCTGCAACACCAAGGCAAACCCATCGCTTTAGTCGACTGGGGCACGCAGCTGGTGGAAGCGATGCGGCCAATTGCAAAAACGCTGGATTCAATCCATTTCACCCAACGCTATGGCCAAGTGCTGGATTACCAATTGGCTTGCCTAGCCGACCAAGCACTCACCCCCTCGGGCCGCATTTTGCAAGACATGCAAACAAAGTATTCCAGCTTTTACGAATTTGCTGTCACCAAAGCCGAAGAGCACGAAGAGTTTTTTAAGCACCTGCGCCTGAATAAAGAAGCGAAAGCACGTTTTGAGGACTTAGCCAAGCAGTCATTGTTGGATCAAAAAGCGGTTGAAGAAGCGGATGAGGTGGGGTTTGATGAGTTTTTGGCTGATTATTTTAAGACCAGTTAACACTCAACCGCCCTAGCTGATCCACCTCTACATTAGTTCGGTTACTTGTTGTTCTAAGTTTTTTTCAGATGCTTTTGTAATTCCTTTACAATAGTTTTACGCGTGAAGCACCTATAGTTTTTCATCTGTGCTTCAAGTGTACTTTTTGAGTCTGTGAATACATCAGTTGATCGTCGAATATATGTTCTGAAAGTCCAAGAATCAAATTTCCCACTTCGGCTAAATTTCTCAACTCGACCAAACTTTTGATAGAACTTACTATAATCGAAATTTTGAAGTAGAAAATCCAAGCTCTGTCCTTGATATCTGCTTACGAATGAATGCGCTTCTCGCCTAGCAGCAAAAACAGTTTTTCGATGCAACCTTGAAATGGTTGAATCACGAAAGTAAACAGATTTACCAGTAAATCGAAAACCTAAATATTCAAAGCCAGCTCTTTGTTTTTTGTTACTTGGATGTTTATTTTCATGCTCACTGTTTAGGTCAGTGTACTCTAGCTTGCCATTTGGCGCATTCTGAAACTTCCCAACGGTGGTCTTTTTCCCACTAATTTTCAATTGATCCCCATGTTTTGAGATTTCATCTGATACTATTTTCTCTATATCAATACCATCAGCAGATGCATTGGGTATCAAAAAAACAAGATCATCTGAATATCTAAAATAATGCCCACCTAATTCGTCAACCCATTGCTTCATTTCTGTATCAAACTCGATCAAATAGGCATTAGCTAAAACATCCGAAATAGGCGAGCCTTGCGGTATCCCATGTTTGCAAGTGTGTTCTACAATGAGTTTATTTTCTTTGATTTTTGATCTAAA
>CALIFM010000221.1 GCA_938021685.1 uncultured Gammaproteobacteria bacterium
CTGAAACTGAATAGATATATTTATCAAAATCTTACAGTCTTAATTGAAAGTAATTAAGTGAAATAACGTTCCTTTTTCTTCAAGCGTTGCGTAATAAACGCTTGGTGCGATTCTTCGGTGCCGCCGTGCATCGAATTAAGCCAACGGTCGAAGGGAATCGCCAGATTGCCATAATTACAATCAAAATGACGATGGTGCAGTTGGTGGAAAAACCCACCTAAAGGCATTACATTTTTATTGCCTAGTATAATACCCTCGTGCCCAGCATGCGAGGTGGGGGCCGATAAGGCAAAAAACTGCAAGTGATAAATGATAACAAGCGGATTAGCCGGCACTACGAAGTGAATCAGCACCGTGCCAAGATATAAAAAGTGTTCAATGGGGTGCATCGACAAACCCGACCATGGCCCCACGTTAGTATTGCGGTGGTGCACATTGTGTGCCAAACGGTATAACGGTGGCCAATGTAATAGACGGTGAATCCAATGAAAATAAAACGTCTCCCACAATGGGATCAAAAACAGCAACAAGGCGGTGAGACAAAGCCCTGCCACTGTATTGGATAGAGCAGGCACGTGGCCATGGGCCATTGCCCAAAGCATCAATACTTCATAAGCGGTCCAAATCGGCACGCCGCTTGCGCAAGTCCAAAAGATATTGTCATGCACTTGGTGCCCAAAGGTAAAACGCTTGTTATGCCCAAGTATACTGCCATCAAAACGCCGCTGGTCCCCTTGGGGTTTTAGTATGTTTAGGTATAAATGCAAGCCACCTGCCACTAATACCATCAGCAGCATATTGCGTAGCAGTAAGCTCGATATCCAGCCCCATTGCAGCTGTTGACTTTGGGCTAAGCTAGGAGTGAAAAATGCCCAAGAGACGAGCGCCAAAATTAAAATAAGCAGCCGGTCAGAAAATGGTAGCCATTGCTGTACTAGCCAGCGAAACACCGCGAGCGGTGAAAAAGGTCGCGTGAACAAAGGGCCAGGTTGCAGCGGTAGCGTAGGGTGGTATTGCCAGTGTTTATTTTCATAAGCGTTGCTAGCGGTATGAGTGTTATTGCTTGAGTCGCTCATGCTTTAATCAAGGAACCTATTTGGTGCCAAAAATTTTGTCACCCGCATCGCCTAAGCCAGGGATAATATAGCCTTGCTCATTTAGATGTGAATCGATGGCGGCGGTATACACCTGCACATCAGGGTGCTTTTCTTCCAGCGCGGCAATGCCCTCGGGGGCTGCCACCAAAAAAATGCCAATAATGTCTTTGCAGCCTGCTGCTTTTAGCATGTCGATGGTGGCAATCAAGGTGCCGCCAGTAGCTAGCATCGGGTCAATTACCATGGCCTTGCGTTCGTTAATGTCTTCCACCAACTTTTCAAAGTACACCACGGGCTTTAAGGTTTCTTCATTGCGATACAGGCCTACCACCGAAACCTTAGCGCTGGGGATGGCCTGCAGCACGCCGTCCAACATACCAATGCCAGCACGTAAAATAGGCACTACTGAGATTTTCTTGCCCTGAATCTGTTTCACTTTAGTAGTACCTGACCAAATATCAATTTCAATTTCTTCAGTGGGCAATCCTCTGGTCGCTTCATAGGTCAGCAACATGCCGATCTCCGCTGCCAGCTCGCGAAATACTTTGGTGCTGATATCTCGATTGCGGATTAAGCCTAGTTTGTGGCTGATAAGAGGATGGCGTATTTCGTGGATAGGCATGGTGCTAAAGTCTCATTGTGATTATCGTAGCGAATCATGTTTATAACGATCGCCTAATTATTGATTGATTCTAACAAACTTGCAGGCGACAATGGCGGCATAAAAAATGCCTAAGGCGGTCAATTATTTCACCTCTATCGGACAGAAAATCTTATGCTAGGCAAGCGCGGTGCGCGCACTCAATAATATGAGGCGGTGTTGGCGGTGATCAGTGTCGGCACTTGCAAAGCGGCGGACTTTCTCACTGATAAAGGCTGGGATGCATCTATCTCACAATGATCCATAATTTATAAATCATGCAGTCGGGCTGCGACACAAGTATGGTGCATCGGCGCTTAAGCAAGGCGATCAAACCGCGCTCCAAACAGGCATGACTTTTCTCGTGGACGGCGGTATTTCGTTGGGTGATCGATGGATGGGTGCATCGTCGATTTGGTGATGGTTACTGTATGGTTGCGAATACCTCAATGATTACTCCTGCGCATAGCATGGCTGGAGCAAGCTCTAAGTAAGCACAAAGCGCCGCTGCAGTACGATGCTATCATCACGCTCGCGGTTCTAGCACGCCGTATGCAGTGCGCAGGGCGAGCAAATTACACACCACTGCAAGCTGATGATTCCACCAAAGTTTTGAGCAAGATTATTTTAGCGATGGGCAAGGCATAACAAGGAGCTAGGCAGCTACAATCAAAAATAGCCTAAATTTAGCAGCTTGTGATAATTATAAACCACCGCTTAGATATACTAAGGCCGTCCCCAGTAATGACGACAACCCCAGCACTTGCACAATTGGCCAATGTCGCTTAAAGGCTAGAAAGCCGCACAGTGCGGTCAGCACAACTACTCGCCAGTCGAGAGTATTAAACTGCGGTGTCCATAAGGTCATAGGTCCGAATTGCTTAGCAGCTACTTTCTCAAATAATACATGTAGAGCAAACCACATGGTCAGATTTAAAATCACTCCCACCACAGCGGCTGAGATGGCCTCTAATGCGCCCTTTAAACGCGGCTGGGCGCTGATCCAATCAATGTAGGGGGCGCCGGCAAAAATCCATAAAAAACAAGGCACAAATGTAGCCCATAAAGTGACGATTGCGCCAGCAATGCCGAGCCCTAAGCCGCCTTCACGAAAGGCAGCTAAAAAGCCAACAAATTCGGTGACTAAAATCAACGGCCCTGGTGTGGTTTCAGCTAAGCCTAGTCCATCCATCATCTCTCCTGCGCTGAGCCAACCCCAATGGTTAACCACGTCTTGCCCCATGTAAGCCAGCACTGCATAAGCGCCGCCAAAAGTAACCACTGCAAGGCGTGAGAAAAATTGGCCAAGTTGGTTAAGCACAGCATGGTCTGAAAACTGCGCAATCAGCAGCAATGGTCCCCACCATATCATTAACCACAACGCCACAGTACGCAGCAGTCCGGTTAGTTTTTGTGGCTTGCTTATAACAGGCTGCGCCTCTACTTTACCATTGAGGTTAGCGGCTGCGCGCATAAAGCCAAACATAGCTGCTGCCAATACAATGAGAGGGTAGGGCACATTGAAAAAGAAGATACCGATAAAAGCCAGCGCCGCTACAACTTTAAGGGCATGGGCTTTTAAAGTGCGCTTGCCAATGCGCAGCAAGGATTCCACCACCACGATTAGCACCGCTGCTTTTACACCCAAAAACAGCGCCTGCACCAATGGCACATCGCCGGCGAGTGCATACACCATCGCTAGGGCCAATATCACTAAGGCCCCGGGTAGTACAAATAATAGGCCAGCAATCAAGCCGCCTAGCACACCGTGCAGACGCCAGCCAGCAAAGGTCGCCAGTTGCATGGCTTCAGGCCCCGGCAGCAACATGCAAAAGCTTAAGGCATTGAGAAAGCTTTTTTCTTGCATCCAGCGTTTTTGCTCTACAATCAGCTGGTGCATCAGCGCAATTTGCGCCGCTGGGCCACCAAAAGACAACAACCCTACTTTACCCCACAACTCGCTGGCCTCACGCAAGCTAGGCACAGTGTTGGTTTGGTCAGGTGCCTGTTGCTCGGTTTGCGTATTCTGTTCGTTAACCATCTAGGCCTTGCCTCCTGTATTGTTCTGATGCATGGGCCAGTCGTGCTTTTCATCGGTGGCATCGCGGCACCAGCGGTACAGGCCGTCGTACAGCGCCATGCTGGCATCTAGCTGTGCTAAGTCGTCTTTATACATGCGCGATAAGCCTAATGAGACGGCTAATAAGCCGGCTGCTTGCGGGGCCAATTCGTGTTGCCCTGTATCGGCGCCGCGAATGATGGTGGCCAAGCGGTGCAGCACTGGGCTTTCTAAGCCAAATTCATCCAGCATGGTGTCAAAAGTGCATTGCTCGCCTCGGTGGCTGTAATGCACGCCTTCGATGTCAAACGGGGCTGCATTAAAACGCTCAGCTGCATCGTTTACTTCGGCTGGTTCTACGTATAAAAATACCGCACTTGGGTCGACAAAACGACGAATCAGCCAAGGGCAAGCGATACGGTCAATTTTAGGACGATGGTGGGTAATCCATATACTGCGTCCTTGGGTATCACGGTTGCTAAGCTTGTTTGTGTCGACGATGGGCAGGCCTGCTTCGTGCCAGGCAACGGTGCCACCTTGCAGAAATTGCGCATCCACTCCTGCATAACGCAATAGGGCTGCCCCGCCTTGGCTGATTTTTTTGCCTTTGTGGCAAATGGTCACCGCTTTTTTATTCTGCAAAGCAGGGGCTAAGATTTCGATGTCCTTGAAGCTGTGTCGAAATGCACAAGGTAAGCTTTGCGGTGTTAGCTCATAGTCTTCATCAATACGCAGATCGATCAAAACAGGGGCATTGGGGGTACCCACTAAGCGGGCAAGTTGCTTGGCTGTAATAGCATTGAGTGATGGCATAACGCATCCTCCTAATAAAGGTTCAAGTTTAGGGTTGGATGCGAAACTTAGGCTGGCGCCTCACGGGGCGTTCGCAACCCCATATATAGAATCTACCGCATTTCCAAGAATCTGTCTAGTATTGGCCTAGTGCATTAAGATGCATTGGTCGAGGCTGCATATAGCACTTTAGTTGTAAGAGACGATATAAAATAACTTACGCAGCGGCTACAAAAGAGTATATTCATTCATTCTACTTGCCTGCTTTTGGTCACCATGCAAAGCACAAATTATCAAGCCAATTTGCCCGAGAATATCCCCGCTGGCATTGCCTGGGCACTGCTGGCAGCGGTGTTCTTTGTGGCGTTGGACACCGCCGCGAAATATTTGATGCAAAGCTACCCTGTGGCGCAAGTGATGTGGGCGCGCTTTTTATTTCATGTTCTGTTTGTATTATTGTTGATGGGCCGCAGTGCGCTGCGCTTTGTGCGCAGCAACAAACCGGCTTTGCAATGGCTGCGCTCCTGTGCCATGCTGGTGACCACCAGCTTGTTTTTCATCGGCATCAGTCGAGTGCAATTGGCGACAGCTTCTACCATTATGTTTTTATCTCCTATCTTGGTCACCGTGTTAGCTATTCCCGTACTAGGCGAATCTGTGGGTCTGCGTCGCTGGGTGGGCGTGCTAATAGGTTTTGTCGGCGCTTTTATCATTATGCGGCCGACTTCTTTGCAGTTTGATATCGGCTTACTATTTTTGCTCGCTTCGGCATTTAGTCACGCATGTTATCAATTGGTGACCCGAAAAGTGCG
>CALIFM010000222.1 GCA_938021685.1 uncultured Gammaproteobacteria bacterium
ATACACTTTGTATTTAACTCCTTGTGCTGAGGGTTTCAACCTAAACACCGAACCTAGCAAAAAGGCTGACGTCACCTTAAGCGGTTCGCTTTGGTCGTTTATTAAGCTTGCACGCGAAGGCGCGAAATCGGATGTGTTTTATACCGGCCGCATTCAAATGCGCGGCGACGCCGAACTTGGCCAAGCCTTCCAAAAGGTCATGATGCAAATGGACATCGACTGGGAAGAAATCACCTCTAAAATGTTCGGTGATTTTGCCTCTAGGCAAATCAACAACGCCATTGCCGAGGTGCGGGGCTGGTTTAGTGGACGCAAACAACAGTTTGACCAAAATGCGGGCGAAGTATTGCAAGAAGAGTGGCAGACTGTGCCTTCAAACGTAGAAGCAGAACAATTCGCTGGCGAGATCGAAAACTTACGCAGTGATGTCGAGCGCCTAGAAGCGCGCATTGCCAAATTGCGTAAGCAGCTGGACGCTAAAGCCAGCTAGCATTTAGCACGCCATCTTACGTCTATTTGTATGCAAAACATTGGCCACTTATTACGTATTGCGCGTGTCATCCGCCAATACGGCCTAGATGAATTTGTTAAAGGCTCTAAATTCTTAGGGCCATACAAGTGGCTGATTAAGTGCATCCCGGCTAAAGCGCAGCACCAAGACGAGCCACGCGGCACACGCCTACGTTTAGCCTTACAAGAATTGGGGCCAGTGTTTATTAAATTTGGCCAAGCTATCTCCACACGGCCCGACTTAGTACCGCCCGACATCGCACAAGAGCTTGTAAAGCTGCAAGATCAAGTACCGCCCTTTAGCGGTGCTGAGGCTAGGCGCATCGTTGAGCAAGCTTACGATGAGCCTTTAGAGCAACACCTTAAAACCTTTAATGAAGAACCGATGGCCGCAGCCTCCATCGCACAAGTGCACGAAGCAACTCTACACAATGACAGTGAAGTGATTGTAAAAGTAATTCGACCTGATATTTTGCCTATCATTGATCGCGACATTGCCCTGCTGTACCGTATTGCCAGTTTAGTAGATAAATATGTCCCTGATGCCAAACGTTTCAACCTGATCGAAGTGGTTGAAGACTATGACGGCACGATTCACGACGAGCTAGACTTAATGCGCGAAGCAGCCAACGCCAGCCAGCTAAAAGTTAATTTTGAGGATTCACCACTGATCTATGTGCCAGAGGTGTATTGGGACCACTGCCGTGAAAAAGTGATGGTAATGGAACGCATTTACGGCATCTCAATTCGTGACATTGAGGCAATTAAAGCAGCGGGCATTGACATCATTGAGCTCAGCCGAGCGGGCGTGGAAATATTCTTCACCCAAGCTTTTCGCGATGGCTACTTTCATGCCGACATGCACCCAGGCAATATTTTCGTCGGCAAAAATGGACAATACCGTGCCGTTGATTTTGGCATCATGGGCAGCCTATCAGACGGAGACAAGCGCTATTTAGCAGAGAATTTTTTAGCGTTTTTTAATCGTGATTACCGCGCTGTCGCTGATGCCCATATTCGTGCTGGCTGGGTGCCGCCTGATACCCGAGCCGCCGACTTTGAAGCGGCGATTCGCACCGTGTGTGAGCCGATTTTTGCTCGACCGATTAAAGACATCTCTTTTGGGCGCTTTTTGATGTCACTGTTTCGCACTGCAAGGCGCTTTAATATGCCCGTGCAGCCACAACTGGTATTACTGCAAAAAACCCTGCTTAACATCGAAGGTTTGGGCCGCACCCTGAACCCTGACCTTGACTTGTGGGACACCGCCAAGCCATTTTTAGAACGTTGGATGCAAGAACAAGTGGGGCCACGCGCCGCCGTGCGTACGATCAAAAAAGAACTACCGAAACTATTCACACTAGCGCCCGAGCTCCCTGCCTTGTCACACGAGCTGATGGCACGCATGCGTGATGACAACTTGAGCATTCAAACACAATCCAAGCAAGTACAAGAACTTAAACAACAACTCGCCAAAGGCCAAGCTCGGCAGAACTACTTGTTACTCGGCGCATTACTTGTTGCCGCCAGCTTTTTAATTGGCAACAGCTCACTCGAAAGTGCCAAGTTATTGAGCCACTTAACACAACTGGTCGCAGCCGCACTTATTTTGGTAACATGGTGGCGAACTCGGTAAACTAACACCACGAGACAAGCTTAAACAGATATCACAGAAAAAACGATAACAACAGTACGATGTCCAATTTGCAATCCAACTCAACATCCAGCGCACCACTTGAATTGCTACAAGGCTTAGTGCGAGTGTTGTTAGTGGGTATCATTGTAGGGGGCATTGCCTCTTTGCTGGCAATCGCCTTTATCGAGCTGGTGAAACTGCTTAATCATGCTTTGTTTGTTGCGCCGCAATCACGCGAAGCACTGCAAAGTAACTTCCCTCTCACTTTGCTTGCTGTTGCTGTTCCTGCTATTGCTGGCTTGGTGGTGGGCCTGTTGATGAAATATAGCCACACACCTGGACCACGCAGTCCAGGCGATGTTATCTTGGCCGTGCAATCAAAAATGATACGCCAACAACTACCCACGAGCCACGGCATCGTTAACTACTTTGCCAGTATTATCAGCTTGGGCGCCGGTGCTTCTATGGGGCAATACGGCCCCATAGTGCATATGGGCGCCACCTTAGGTAATGCGCTGAATAAACTGGCGCGAACCGAGCCAAACGTCGCCATCGGTTGCGGCGTAGCGGCAGGCATCGCCACCGCGTTTAATGCCCCAATTGCTGGCGTGCTATTTGCCCATGAGGTTATTTTAAGACATTACTCATTACGCGCTTTTGCTCCTATTACCATTGCCGCCTCGGTGGGGTTTTATTTATCAAACCATGTGTTTGTCTACCCGCCGCTGTTTCAGCTTAAGCAGCTTGAAGTTTTATTCGCGCCCGAATTCTTTATCTTCATTCTCATTGGCATCATCGGCGCATTAGTGGCTGTCGGCTTCATGCGTGCTTTATTCTTCGCTCAAGCACAAGTTGCCAAACTAAATTTACCAATGACGATCAAGCCGATGATCGCAGGCTTGTGCATCGGTATCATGGCTTTACAAATACCTGAAATTCTAGGTACTGGCGGCAGCGTACTGCAAGGAGTTGTCAATGGCGATAGCCACTCAGCTGGCGACTTAACTTGGTTGCTATTAGCCAAAATTTTCGCTACTTTGCTGTGTGTGTCGTTTGGCTTTGCTGGCGGCGTGTTCAGCCCATCTTTGCTCATCGGCGTGCTGTTTGGTGCCATTTTTGGCACCCTCACCGATGCCATCATACCCAGCCATTCAGCCGTCGGCCTGTATGCCATTTGCGGCATGGCAGCCGTGACTAGCCCTGTGATTGGCGCACCACTAACCACCATCCTCATTGTATTTGAACTAACCCGCAGCTACGAATTAACTACTGCCGTGATGGCCAGCGTGGTCTTTTCAAATTTAGTGGCTTACCGTCTGTTTGGGCGGTCCTTGTTTGATGTACAACTTAAAAATCGCGGCTACGACTTAAGTTTTGGTCACGACCAATTAATTTTAAGCACCATTACCCTAGACCGCCTGCTCTCCCCCGCAGAAACCGTAGTGGACCAAAAAACCAGTCTGTACGACACTCGCCAAGCAATGACAGTCAATGAAAACACCGTGGCTTATGTGCTGAACGAAGAGGAACAGCATCAAGGCTCAATTGCTTTGAACTCGATCTTAGCCTTAGAAGATAGCATGGACATCCGTGTTGAGCGCGTGCAAGGTTATCTGGCCAAAGACGAACTGGTGTTTTACACTGACACCAGCGTGTGGGAAGCAATGCAACAAATCAGCAATTTTGTGGGCGAAAGCGTACCGATTGTTGACCGCGAAACCAAGCGCTTGTGCGGCACTATTTTTGAAACTGATTTAATATCGGCCTATATACAATACATGCAAGACGAACGCGCCGACGAAAACGCTGGCGGCTGATGCTGGTAAGCAGCCAAAACAGGAAGCTGCGCGCAAACCCAAACTAGCTTAAAATACCCACTGACGCTTAAAATTAAAGCGCGGTTCACTAACCGCTATATACACTTCGACTATGCACGATTATTTAAAAGGTTTTTTGTATGACGCTGGCGAACGCTTTGTGCCGTTTCGTGCGTGGTTAGGCGACCTTAAAGATCCAAAAATACTACGTGCCGACATCATTGCCGGCATCACTGTAGCCTTAGTGTTGGTACCGCAGGCCATGGCCTACGCGCAGCTGGCAGGTTTACCACCTTATATAGGGCTTTATGCTTCATTTTTAGTGCCTATTGTAGCCGCTATTTTTGGCTCATCAAGGCAACTGCAAAACGGCCCTGTGGCGATTATCTCGCTCATGACAGCCGCCGCCTTGGCGCCGATTGGCCTACCGGCCGAACAACTGGTCATTTATGCAGCTCTACTGGCAATCATGGCCGGTTTGATGCAAATTGCATTGGGCTTTTTACGCTTAGGTGTATTAGTAGACTTTTTATCTCACCCCGTTGTCATTGGGTTTTCCAACGCCGCTGCCATCGTAATTGCTAGTTTACAGCTAGATAAATTGTTTGGCATTGATAACCCACGCACGGACCACCTCTACGATAGCTTAATCAACTTAGCAAAGGCGATCCCCACTGAAACCCATATGCCGACACTGGCAATGGGCTTATTTACCCTAGCACTGCTAGTCGGCTTTAAGAAATTCGCTCCCAAGTTGCCCGGCATGATTTTTGCCATGGTCATAGCCACCTTAGCATCATGGGCACTGGGTTACGAAGGCATGGGTGGTCGCGTAGTGGGTGACATCCCTAAAGGTTTACCGTCTTTTAGCATTCCTGATTTTGATGTCAAATACATACCTTCACTAATGGTGCCCGCTTTATTGATCGCCTTACTCAGTTTTGTTGAGGCATTTTCGATTGCCAAGGCGGTGGCCTCGCGCACCCGTCAGCGCATTTCAGCCGACCAAGAAATGGTGGGCAAAGGGCTGGCTAACTTAACGGCGGGCTTTATGAGCGGCTATCCTGTTTCTGGCTCATTCTCACGCACTGCGGTGGCCTTTGAAGCAGGTGCGGTCACGGGTTTCGCTGCGATTGTTAGTGGCATCTTGGTGGGTCTAACATTGGTGTTTTTCACTCCGTTATTGTATCCCTTACCAATTGCTAGCTTAGCTGCGGTGATTATCATGTCGGTGATCGGCTTATTCCAACCTAAGCAAATGCTGCACACTTGGACAGTGACCAAGCATGACGGCATCGTGGCGTTTACTGTGTTCTTTGCCACCTTGTGGTTTGCACCGCACCTTGAGAAAGGCATTTTCATCGGCGTGGCCATGTCGCTGCTATTCTATATCTACTACACCATGCGCCCACATTTTGCTGAGGTCGCGCTATACCATGACGGCTCCTACCGTGATGCCGACATGTTTGATCTACAAACCAGCGACACCTTGGCGGTATACCGCTATGACGGCGACTTGTATTTCGCTAACTCAAGCTACGTTGAAAAGCGCATTCTTAACTCAATCGCAGGTAAGCCGAAACTTAAAGTAGTCATGTTAGATCTAGAAGCCGTGGCGCACATTGATGCTACTGGTGAAGAAATGCTGTCTCATTTATCTGAGCGCATAAAAACTGCCGGCATTGCATTTTATGTGACACGGGCTAAATTTATGGTGACCGATGTGCTAAAGCGCTCAGGCTTATACGACAAAATTGGTGAAGACCATTTTTTCAGCAAGCGCATCACCGCCATCCAAAGTCTGAAAGAAAAATACGGCGATGACATTGATATCACACCCTTTATCATCAATATGCCGCTAGAAAAAGATGAGGAAGAGCAAAGCGCAGAGGCTGATAAGACCGAGGCTGAAGCCAAAGACAGCAAAGGTAGCGATGGCAAAGGAGAGACAAGCTAAGCTACGTGGTGGTGCAGCGGTAGTTCTAGTCTGCTTGTTCGCACAGACTAGCAATCTGGCTATAGCACAAAGCGAAGCAACCACTGCAGCACAGCCTCCAACTAAAACGCAACTGCACGGCTTGCTGCTAGGGCGCTATCAAGCCTTAGCGGGCGCATGGTTTGTTAATGAGCAGTGCAGCACCTTAGAGGCCAAACAATCAGAGCAGTTGGCCACGCTAATTAACAATCTAAACGTGTATACCCGTGATCAAAAACTGGCTACGGATGATGAATTGGTGTCAATGCAGAACAAGGCCAAGCAAATTGCCTCCAAAGATAAATACAAAGCTTGCAAGGAGCCATCTAAGCAGCTTGTCGATGGGGGCTATCAGTTAGCATGGTATCTACACCAGCACTTGATTAAGCCGTAACCACGGCAAAGTAAACCTGAGCTTAAGTCCTGCCAGAATCAAATTGCGGCAGCTTTAGTGAATTCTTAAGAATGACGTTCCTTTAAAAAGCTTGGAACAAACCATGTCATTCAAAATTTTAGCATTACCGATAGAACCGCTCGCTCATTTGTTCACAATGGATGATGAACAGCTAAAAGCTAATCAAGCAGCACGATTGATAGTTGACAACAGTCCAGGCTTTCCTTGCCGTGTCAGCTTAGCGGATGCTAACATGGGCGAAACAATAATTCTTACCCACTATCAACATCAAAATTGCGACTCACCCTTTCGCTCTTCGCATGCTATTTATGTACGCCAGCAAGCAAAACAAGTAAAACTTGCAACAGGCATCGTGCCTATCTGCATCGAGTCAAGGCTTATATCATTACGTGCATTTGATGATCGTGATTTTATTATTGATGCTGAGGTTATTGAAGGCACTATGCTGAATGAGCGGCTATCTAAAATACTGCAAAACTTACACGTGCAGTACGTCCACTTACATTACGCCAAGCTAGGCTGCTTTGCCGCTAAAGTTATTCGTTACTCATAGTAGTCTAAACCATATTTATAGAGAAGGGTTGATACAACTACAAAGCGTCGTTATCTAATTCACCGGTACGAATGCGCACTACATTCTCAATATTACTGACGAAAATCTTACCATCGCCCACCTTGCCCGTTTGCGCTGCACCCATAATCGCCTCAATAGCTTGATCTAGCAAAGGGCTATCAATCGCTACTTCCACTTTAACTTTGGGCTGAAAATCGACAGTGTATTCTGCACCACGATACAACTCCGTGTGCCCCTTTTGCCGTCCAAAGCCTTTCACTTCGGTTACGGTCATGCCGCTAACGCCTAGCTCATTAAGCGCTGCACGCACATCGTCTAAGCGAAATGGCTTGATAATTGCAGTAATCATTTTCATTATAAATTTCCAAGTCTGAGCTTTTGTTAAGGTAAGTTTAACAAAAAAGCTTATGCCTGCGTGCGAGCCTGCAAGCTATTCACTTGCTAAGCTTCAAAATTATCTTGAATAGTCTGAATAATCATCTTAGCTACACTTTCAGAAACCACTCTATAACTTTCTTCCGGCATTCCGTTGTAGTTATTATCAACAAACACTTCACCTGCAAATTGCGCTTGCTGTTTATAGCGTGGAATAATATGGAAATGCAAATGCCTAACAGCATTATTGGTTTGTAGATAATTAAACCAATCGGGCTGAAACGACTGCTTCAGTGCAAACTCAACCAACTTAATAATGTCTAAAGCCTCAGCTATTTCAGATGAAGACAAGGCAGTTAAACCTTCCTTATGGTCTTTATGCACTAAAACGCTGGCTCCTAGCAAAAACTGGCTTGGCTTGATTCGGTATATCCAATTACCGAAATCTTTGATAAAGGTGACGTCTTCTTTATCACCGATAGCACAAAAAATGCAATCCTGTATGTTGGTATCAATACTCATGAAAAAAATAAAATGGGCTTAAAGCGAAATTAATTATACTTAGCAACCTGCTTCATCATAGTACTAAGACCGTAATTTAATGAAGTTTACGGCGTATACTATATTGCTTTATCCACCAAAAAGTGAATAGGCTTATTTATCTAAGACTTAACTTTACCAATAAGCTCTGCTTGTCATGCGCAAGGATTGATTTTCACTGCAAACGCCCCATTGCTTAAAACAATCTTGCTACTTACTCTATAAACTGATTCTACTGTGCTCTCACCTATTTATTTGCTCAAATACCTAACCGCGATTATCGGTTTTAGCTTTTTCGGTTTTTTCGGCGGCATTGCTGGCTACTTTGCTGGCAGCGCCTTTACTAACTGGCGGCTTTATGGCTCACCCACTGCCGTGCGAAATAGCCCACAACGCCAAGCACAGCAGCAGTTACAGCAGCAATCCTTTATTGAAACAGTGTTTAAGCTGATGGGCGCACTGGCCAAAGCTGATAGCCGTGTATCCGAACAAGAGATTGCCCAGGCTGAACAGGCTATCACTGCAATGAATCTAGGTGCTCAGCGTGCACAGGCGATCGCTTTTTTCAAAGCAGGTGTTGAGCCTAGCTTTGACTTGAACGCCCAACTAAATGGCTTTATGGAAGTATGCAAACGCTCGGCTAAAATGAAGCATATGATGCTGATTTACTTAATCAGCATCGCCGTTGCCGACGGCCAAATACATCCCGCTGAAGACCGTATGCTACGTGAGGTCGCCACCAAACTCGGTTATGGCACCCAAGCTTATGAATTGTTACTGAGCATGGTGCTAGGCCAAAGCCAATTTTCACAACAAGGCGCACAAGCTGGCCAAAACCAGTATCGTCGCAGCCAAACTCAAGCCCGCAACCCTAATAATTTAGCCAACGCCTACCAAGCCTTAGGTGTAAAACAAAGCGACAGCAATGCCGTCATCAAGAAAGCCTACCGCAAGCTGATCAGCGAATTTCATCCCGACAAGCTCATTGGCCAAGGTGTGCCGAAGGAAATGGTTGAAGTCGCCACCAAGCGCACCCAAGAAATTCAAACTGCTTATCAACTTATTCAAGACAGCCGCAATCAATAAAAGGATAACAGTGCTCGGTATTGGTCTAGGCTTATAGACAAACCAGCTTGGATAAAAACCGCGACTGCCTTAGAATGACGTAATAAATTACCTTATGTCCTAATGCTTATACGACTCAATGTGCAAATTGATTTTTTACAAGCATATGCAACCCAAAAGCACACTCAAATATCTTAATAACTGCATGCTGTCAGAATCAACATGACAACTAATTTAAAACACGGTTTAGTCACCGAGGGTGCTAAGCAGCATATTGCGTTTTATTTGTACCAACAGTTCAACATGTTACCTTTTATCTCGGCTGTTGAACCTTTGCGCATTGCTAATCGCCGCGCAGGCGAACGCCTCTACCAATGGAGCGCAGTGACTGCAGATGGCAAAGCAGTGATAGCTTCAAATGGTATGCCCTTGCAGCCACAATTTAGCATCGATAATGCACCAAAATTCGACATGGTATTTGTTTGTGGCCCATTCGACCCAACTGAGATTAACCATCCCGAAACTCTTAATTGGCTAAAGCAACAGGCCCGCCACGACATTTTGATCGGCGGCTTAGAAACTGGTAGCTTTATTTTAGCTAAAGCAGGTTTATTAGAAAAAGTACCTTCTACCGCTCACTGGGAAATCTTGCCTCAATTTGAAAACGATTTCCCAGAACTCGACATTAGTGCAGATGTGTTTGAAACCGAAGGCAACCGCCTAACTTGTGCCGGCGGTGCGGCTGCCATTGACGCGATGCTATACTTAATTGAGCAAGAGCATGGCCATGAACTCGCTGCCTCGGTGGCTGATAGTATGATTTATTCCGACGTACGCTCGCCCGACCAACCGCAACGCATGAACTTACAAGCACGCACCGGTGTTAATCATCCCACCCTGCTAGAATGCATCGAACTGATGGAAGCCAACATTGAAGAGCCGCTGACTCCAGATGAACTAGCCAATTTAATTGGCGTTTCTAAGCGACAAATCGAACGTCTATTTCAACGCTATTTACAAGCAACCCCAGGGCGATACTATTTAGCTTTACGCCTTGACGCAGCCCACAACCTGCTACAAAACAGCGTAATCAAAGTGGTCGAAGTAGCCTTGGCCTGCGGCTTTAAGTCCTCGGGACATTTCAGCAACTGCTACCAATCACGCTACGGCATTACTCCGCGTGAAGTGCGCAAAATCTAAAGCACTGAATGCCCAGCCTAATTGGCGTGCTGGTTTTCTAACCAGATTACTATGCTACGCTCCAACAAGCCACCGAGAGACATAGACGCAGAAATACAAATTAGCGTCGCAATGCTTGATTTTTCAAGCCTGCACATATTCAATACTGGCAAGCTAAATAAAACCATCATAACGCATTATGCCAAAAGCCAAACGAGCAGGTGGCCGTGAAGCACGCCGCGCCCTGCGCGCCGCGCCACTAGCCGAAGAAGATAAAGCCGTTCACCCAGGGCAACTAGGGGGGCGCTTTCATCCGCTGACGAAAGCAGATATGGATCGAATTGATGCGGCTATCTTTGACTTGCTTGAGAACGTCGGCTTCTCACGGGCCACCCCTTCATGCATTAAATACGTTACAGAGGCCGGCGGTACATTCACAGATGACAATCGCCTGCTGTTTCCTCGTTCACTCATCGAAAAAACCTTAGAGATGGCAGCGCGTGACATCACGCTATACGCTCAAGACCCTAAGCATAATCTGCACTTAAGCGGCAACAAAGTGCATTTCGGTACAGCTGGCGCGGCAGTGCATGTGGTGGATGAGTGGAAAACCCATGCTGACTATCCAGATAAAGCCTTGTACCGCGAATCGACCATTCAAGACTTATATGACGCTTCACGCTTAGTAGACAAACACGAACATATTCACTTCTTCCAACGCTGCATGGTGGCCCGCGACATTCCTGAGCCAGCGGTGATGGACATCAATACTACCTATGCATCCATTTCAGGCACTAGCAAACACGTGGGTTTGAGCTACACCGACGGCGAAATTGCTAAAGAAGGCTTAAAGCTACTGCATGAAATTGCTGGCAGCGAAGCCAAATGGCGCGAGCGCCCCTTTGCCAGCTTGTCGTGCTGCTTTGTAGTGCCACCAATGCGCTTTGCTGAAGATGCCCTTTCTGGCCTTGAAGTATGCGTTAAAGGCGGTATGCCGATTTTATTACTGGCCGCTGGCCAAGCGGGCGCAACCAGCCCTGCGACACTTGCCGGCGCGGTTGTGCAAGAAATGGCCGAAGTATTGGGCGCCTTAGCCCTAGTCAACGCCATGGTGCCGGGGCATCCTTGTATTGCAGGGCCATGGCCGTTTGTGTCCGATTTACGTACCGGTGCGATGAGCGGCGGCAGTGGCGAGCAAGCCGTTTTGATGGCCGCCTGCGGCCAGATGGGCCGCTATTATGATCTGCCTACTGGTATTGCAGCGGGCATGGCAGATGCCAAGACACCTGATGCACAGTCAGGTTTTGAGAAGGGCTAC
>CALIFM010000223.1 GCA_938021685.1 uncultured Gammaproteobacteria bacterium
AAACCGGTTGAATCCGGGCCTCGATGCTTCAGGGCTTGCAGCATAGACGTCATTTCAGTGCCCACGTCTGACTTTTTACCCCGATGGATCAATCCTGCGATTCCACACATAACGTTAATCCTCTTGTCGTTAAATTTAAATTCTAAGTAAGCCTGTCCCTATCTCGCATAGTTAGCGAGCTAACAACGGGGTTAATTTGGCGCGTCCAAGCTCATGCCTTTAACGCGCTGTTTAGGTCAATAGATTAAGGCAAACAATCGAGGTAATTCTCGAGATCCCAATCTGACACGCTGTGGTTAAACCGTTCCCACTCATCGCGCTTATAATGTTCGTACACCTTGTACATCTCGCCAGGCATGGCTGACTTAATCACCTTGTCTTTAGCCAAGTGATCTAGGGCATCACCCAAAGTCATCGGCAGCTTTTTCACTTGCTTGCCTGCTTCCATCGCTTGGTAAATATTTCGCTCTTCTGGCTCACCTGGATCAAGGTTATTCTCAATGCCGTCTTCAAAGGCTTTGTACAACGCCCCGCCCATCAAATACGGGTTTACCATTGAATCCACCGACCGATACTCAAAACGCCCTGGCGCTGAAACACGCAATGCGCAGGTACGGTTTTGATAACCCCAATCAGCAAATATTGGCGCCCAGAAGCCAGTGTCCCACAAACGGCGGTACGAGTTCACTGTCGATGAACCGATCGACGTTAACGCCGGCAAGTGCTTAATCACCCCGCCAATCGACTGCAAGCCAATCGGACCAGGCTTGTATTCATCAATCTTAGGGTCAGGCATGAAGTGGTTATCACCACCTTCGCGATAGGAAAATACATCATCCATGGCGCACATCGGGTCTTGATGCAAGCTATTCACCTTCTTTTTACCACCGCTCCACAGCGACACGTTATGGTGACAACCAGAGGCCGACACATTCATAAACGGCTTAGACATAAAACACGCATGCAAGCCCTTTTCGCGTGCCACTTGCGCACAAATCTGGCGGTATGTGGTCAAGCGATCGGCATTTTTCAGCACGTCGTCAAACATCCAATTTAACTCCAACTGACCCGGTGCGTCTTCGTGATCGCCTTGAATCATATCCAGCCCCATGGCTTGACCGTATTCAATTACCTGCATAAAAGCCGGGCGCAGCTCTTCAAATTGATCGATGTGATAGCAATTAGGCTTGGTTACACCACCAGCTAACTGCTTATTCTCATCTAGCTTGAGCCACATCATCTCCGGCTCGGTGCCGCAACGCATATGCATATCATGCTTGTCACGAAATTCTTGATCAATAAGCTTTAGGTTGCCACGGCAATCAGAAGTCAAGCGCCCACCGGGGTTCACCTTTTCTTCACGGTTACGATAACAAGTGCAGAAAACTCGTGCGATGCGCTTGTCCCATGGTAGCTGACAAAAGGTCTCTGGGTCAGCAATTCCTACTAGTTCCGATGCCTCAGGGCCATAACCTATATAGTCGCCGTGACGATCAATAAACAAGTTCGCGGTCGAGCCATACACCAACTGAAACCCTTTTTCGGCGATGCGCTCCCAGTGATCGGCAGGGATGCCCTTGCCCACAATGCGACCAGTGACGGAAATAAACTGAAAATAGATGTAAGTCACACCTGTTTCGTTAATTTTTTCACGCACCTGCTTGACCAGCTCAGCGCGGCCTGGTGCATTAACCGTTTGTTCAAGATCAGTCGAATCTTGGGGTTTCTTAGAAGCCATATTTCCTCCTCATTGGCAGTTTAATTAAGCGCTTCACCGTTCCAGCTAGTCTGATTATTTTGGGCTGATTTTTTGGTTAAACGCGGCTCGTATAATAATTATCTTTAATTTTGTTTTAGGCTTAGCTCCATGGAAAAGGACTGCTCGACACCGGATGCAGCTTGCCTTCGGCATAGCGCGAAAACCGAAATGGCTCCAGCAAAGCGCTGGTTTCACCACACAGCTCTTGTGCCACTAATTTTCCCACACCAATCATTTTATAGCCGTGATTAGAATCGGCGATCATGTAGACATTGTCGACAAAACGATCAAACACCGGAAAGCTATCAGGCGTAAATGAGCCGATGCCGCCTGATGGCTCACTATTGTAATGCACCATCTGCCCTTCAAAGCGCTTTTGGCAATGTGCTAAAGCTGACACCCACATATGGGCAAAGTCTTCACCAACCACAAAATCAGGCGAATCCACTCCATATGGGTCTACCGCCACGTCGTCAGGCGGAGTGTCGATAGCAAACGGCGCCGCCCCGCCTTGAATGCCATTAAAGTGAAAATCAGGCTTGTAATAAATGCCCCACATCTCATCAGTAATCAAGCTGCCATCGTGATCAGAATACAACGGCGCATCAGAATCCACGTGAATCACCGGCGGCATTTTGCCATCATTGGTTTTTTGCATTTCAGGATCCACACCCAACGTGCCTTCCTGTAAAGACCAATAGATCCACATCGGAATATCATCATGCATTTTGCCATCCGCACCTTTGATACTGACCGTTTTTTGCAATCCCAACATATCCCACATTTGCTTAGCCCACGGACCAGGGGCAACGACTAATTGATCGCATTGGATGTCGCCTTTACTCGTTTTCACGGCCCGAACTGCTTCTGAACCGTTATCGCGATCAAAACCGGTTACTTCTACACCCGTCATAATGCGCACACCCTCGGCTTCAGCTTTGCCTGCCAAACCATACATCGCTTTGGTGTTGTTCGAATAGCCACCCTTTTTTTCGTGCAACACAGACGTGATGCCTTGTGCTTGCCAATCGTGGAATAGGTCTTTCATATAATCCATCGAGTCTTTTTCACCTTCGATGAATGTCGACTCATAACCAATTTCTTTCTGCTGCTTGGCAATGGTGCCCACGTCAGCATGCATGCTTTCCGGACTAATTTGCATATACCCGACTGGGTGATAGCTATAAGCCTCCATATCGCTTTCCCAAACCTCGACACATTGCGCCATCAATTCGCGCATTGCTGGCTGGAAGTAATTATTGCGCACCACACCACAAGCTATACCTGAAGCACCGGCGGCAATTGCCGTTTTATCGATAATTAAGATATCACGCCCATCTCCCTTTCCCCGCGCCTTCAGATTAAGCGCCAAGTGATAAGCTGTGCTCAAGCCGTGAATGCCGGCACCAATGATGAGTGTTTTCGCTGATTTAGGGAGAGCCATAACTATACTGGTTTTATATTGGTATAAATTGGTTATTTGTTAAACACTTGCAAGCTATTAAAACATGCCGACATCCTGCTTGCAATCGAAACAGAAACCAAATGTATTACTTATTATGGACCATACTTATACCTATTTATTTTATTGGTACGGTGTGCTATGGTGGGCGCGCTTTGCTCAGACCGTACCAGTACAGCACCCATTAATACTCATAGCACCCATTTAAAAATGAGCGAAGAACCTAAACTAAATCATGTCATTAAAGGCTCTACCGGTGTTTATGTCCACCTCAAAGAAGCCATCCTAAGCGGCCATTATCAATATGATGAACGCCTACCACCTGAGCGTGAATTAGCCGAAGCCTACAGCGTAGCACGGGGCACAGTACGCTCTGCTTTGCAGCGACTGGAAAAGGCACACTTAGTACGCATCAAAACCGGCAGCGGCACTTTTGCGATCTACAACCCACAGTTTCAAAAAGACGATATCGCCGAAGACACCAGCCCGATGGAGCTGATTCAGACTCGCATTGCGCTAGAACCATACATCGTACGCTTAGCAGTATCCAATGCTAGCAATCGTGACTTACGTCAGCTTGAAGATGCTGTCAGCCAATTAGAGCGTACCCGTGACGACCCTGACGCTTTCTCTATCGCCGATGAAACCTTTCATTTGATTTTGGCACAGTGTTCACAAAACCCTCTGTTGATTTGGATATACCAGCGCATTAACGACATCCGCAGCCACACTCAATGGGCCGCCCGTAAAGCCAATGTGCTGACACCCGAGACGATCGATCACTATAATATGCAACACCGCGCCATGCTCAGCGCCATCAAACGACGCGACGCCGAGCGCGCCCAAGAATTAATGCGTGAGCACTTGCGCCGCGCCCGTACAGATTTAGAAGGTAACGTCTAACACATCCACATCTATACAAGCGACTTCGCTATCCAACCCAATGTAATATGTACTTCCCACCTACAGGCATTAAGCAAGATGCAATACGGCGGTGGCAACAGTTCGACCGCCCTTTTTTTGGACATGGCGCTTGTCATATTCTTGCTGGTGTATTTCTAACCCGATCAGAGAACACCGCCTTTAATGCTTATTGGATTAAGCCAACAAATGATCTTCCAATTGAAATCAACTTGGAAAAGACTCAGGAGTCCCAAATGATTACCCAAATACCTTTTTCACACTCTATACCTGAAAAAAATATATGGTGAACATCAATACCACCAAACCAATCCGTATCACCTCGAGTTTTATATTCGGTTAACCTTACTGCCTCAAGCATTTCTTTGACCGTGAAAAATTTTGAATTACTTGATAGGTGCTTAACAACTCCACCACTATCACCCATTAAGAGTATTGAGCCCTCGTCAAATGCTACTTGATTAAGCTCTTCTGTAGACAGCTCCCTTAGCTGATACTCTTCTCCAATATAGGCATGTGCTATTAAGTTCACATCCACAATTCTGGCAGTGGCTGGCGCCACTTCATTCAACAAGCTTTCGCTCATGGGCTTAGCCGCCTCTGTAAGTTCTATCTCCAATTGAGCATTGAGGCTATTAAAAAATGCTAATTCGTCATGTGGCTTGCAAGTGGCACCATTAGATTGATCTACATTTGCAGTAGTTACCTCTGTAGAACTAAATTCTTGTGATTGATTTGTAGCACAACCTAAAAGAATAAAGCTTAATAAAGATACAGCAGTATTGCTTAGGACTTTCATACTAAAAACTGACTTATTGTTAATCTACGACAATTATAGATAAGTATGCGTAAACTGTGAATCTACTTACTTTGCCTTAGGGTAAGTATCTCAAGCAAAGTGCTTTCAAATTAGCGATACGGCCTGTCTGGATATGCCTCGCTGCGAGCTTTCACGAAAGCATAGCGCTCTTTGACTCTATTGCAAAGAACACTGTAGCCTCCTTTAGGATGGCCCTCTCTTGTTCAGCACGCTTTAACTCACGTTTAAGACGTGCGTTCTCAACCCGAAGACCGGTTTCTTCATCTCGTTGTTTAGGCGGTTTACTGTACTTCTTGATCCAGTCATACAGGCTCTTGGTTGATATGCCCAATCGCTCACTCACATCGAGCACTGAATACCCATAAACAACTACCTGGTTAACTGCTTCCTGCTTAAATTCATCTGAATATCTAATACCTTTACCCATCTTACACCTCTCAAGTTAGTTACTTTAGTTAACATGAAATGTGTCTACTTTTCTCAGGCCGTATCATTTCTTATTACGAGCGCTTCTTCAATGGCTTAGATAGCCTAGACGTTGAAAAACCAAGAGCGAAGCAAAGATAGCAACCGGATAAATACGATAGCAACATTAATGACATTCGCCGTTGCGGCTACTTGCATAGAGCCTAACCTAATTACAGCGAGAAATGGATGAATTTGCTTTTAAAAGCCTTCTACTGATAATTACCGTTTAGCAGAAGGCTTTTAAGCTAGTATTCTTCTATAAATTCTATATACCAGGAAGAATCACATCACCAACACTAGTGACAAATGTAAGAGTTGTGGTTGAACCCAAGCAAGGGTACTCCACCTCAAACTCTAACCTATTCCCAGGAGTGAGCACATAAGGAAAGGCATTAGGTGTTACCGACGTTAGGCCATCATCGATCGTTATCCCTTCTAGTACAACTGTTTCATTAAGAGCGGGGTTCACAAGCTGGACTGTAGCAAACTGAGAAACTGGAATCG
Source organism: uncultured Gammaproteobacteria bacterium (assembly GCA_938021685.1). Lineage (GTDB taxonomy): Bacteria > Pseudomonadota > Gammaproteobacteria > Arenicellales > Poriferihabitantaceae > JAAELZ01. The sequence goes on from CALIFM010000223.1 coordinate 5,935, forward strand.
GCCGAATTGGGCAGGTGCTCGTCATAATCAACCTAGGAGAAAGGTTCGCCAGTACCACATCCGGCGAAATGGTCGTGGTCGTGGTCGTGGTGGTGACACCACTAGCTTTTGCATGTGCCGGCAAAGTCACCGCAGTTACAACAGGCATTGACCAAACAGCGCCTTCAAGTACTTGACGTCGACCTTTGTTTACAAAGCTATTGGGCGACTCCAAGCCTTGCTGTATTTTTCTATTTTTCATAAAATATTTTCTTAAGCGGTTACCCAACAATTATATAACAACTAATATTTTATAACAGCTAATACTAGGAGCTCAACATAAAAGATATTCATCTTGCTAGTACTTCATCATGCCTTATAGTTTGCTCTAAAAACTGATCTGCCTTGGTTCACCTTTCGCATTTGATTCAGGGCTTTTTTACGCTTATTATGTCGGCAAACTTAATACTAAACCAGAGGAGACATTGATGAGCAAACGTGTTGCGATTATTGGCGCTGGCCCCAGTGGCTTGGCGCAATTAAGGGCCTTTCAATCAGCAAAACAAAAAGGAGCCGAAATTCCTGAAGTTGTCTGTTTTGAAAAACAATCTAATTGGGGTGGCCTATGGAATTACACTTGGCGCACCGGCCTTGATGAATACGGCGAGCCTGTTCACGGCAGTATGTACCGCTATTTATGGTCAAACGGCCCTAAAGAAGGCCTAGAGTTTGCTGATTATTCCTTTGAAGAACACTTTGGCCGTCCAATCGCTTCCTACCCCCCGCGCTCGGTGCTGTTTGACTATATTGAAGGTCGGGTTAAAAAAGCTGGCGTGCGCGACATGATTCGCTTTAACTCCCCGGTACGCCACGTTAATTATGACGAAAGCGCTGGCCTATTCAATGTCACTGTGCAAGACCATCAAAAAGATCAAGAATATACCGAGCAATTTGACCACGTGATCGTGGCCAATGGGCATTTTTCTACACCTAACGTCCCCCATTTTGAAGGCTTTGATAGCTTCAACGGCCGCGTGCTGCATGCGCACGATTTTCGCGATGCAATGGAGTTCAAGGATAAAGACATTCTTATCATCGGCACTTCGTACTCAGCTGAAGACATTGGTTCGCAATGTTGGAAATACGGCGCCAAAACTATCACTGTGTCACATCGCACCGGCCCGATGGGCTATGACTGGCCGGACAACTGGCAAGAAGTACCGCTGCTGACCAAAGTAGAGAACAACACCGCCACTTTCAAAGACGGCACCACTAAAGATGTGGATGCGATCATCTTATGCACCGGTTACCTGCATCACTTTCCTTTTATGGAAGAAAGCCTCAAACTCAAAACTGATAACCGTTTATATCCTGTTGATTTGTACAACGGCGTAGTATGGCAACACAATCCAAATCTGTTCTATCTCGGCATGCAAGACCAGTGGTACACCTTTAATATGTTTGATGCCCAAGCTTGGTATGCCCGCGATATCATCATGGGACGCCTCGATGTGCCTTCACAAAAAGAAATGCGGGCCGATATCGACAAATGGCGCGAACAGGAAGACAGCATTCCCGACGATTATGCTTCAATTAAATACCAAGGTGACTACACTTTGCATTTGATGGCGATGACCGACTACCCTGAGTTTAACGTCGAAGCTTCCAACGAAGCGTTTTATCAGTGGAAGAAACACAAAAAGAAGAACATCATGACTTTCCGCGACAACGGCTATAAGTCAGCTCTTACTGGCACAATGGCGCCGAATCACCACACCCCATGGAAGAATGCGCTTGATGACTCACTAGAGTCTTATCTAAAAACCTGATCAGTTTCTAGCGCCCATAAAAAAGCCGAGCCATTGCCGCTCGGCTTTTTTATGGGCGTACATCAAATCATTTATTAAAGCTATACATCCAAGGTGTTCTCGCGCTCCCACTGGGTAAAATGCGCACAAAAGGCATTCCATTCTTGCATGCGCATTTTCACATAGGCACCAGAAAACTCCTTACCTAAAGCCTGCTGCAAGCCTTTGTCTTTTTCAAAGGTACGAATCGCGTCCAGCAAATTCAGCGGCAAGCGCGGTGCGCCCTTTATCTTATGGCCATCTTGATACATATCAATGTCGTAACGCTTGCCGGGATCAAGCTCATTGCGCATGCCGTCAAGGCCCGCTGCTAAAATAACCGCTTGCAACAAGTATGGATTGGCCGCACCGTCAGCAAGGCGCAACTCAAAACGCCCGGGCGCCGGCACACGCACCATGTGAGTGCGATTATTGCCCGTCCAGGTCACCGTATTCGGCGCCCATGTGGCACCTGAAATGGTGCGCGGTGCATTGATTCGTTTATAGGAATTGACCGTAGGATTAGTAATCGCCGCTAGCGCTGATGCATGCTTCATAATACCGCCTAAAAAGTGGCGGCCTTTGTCAGCCAAACCAAGCTCTTTGCGATCATCGGCGAATAGATTGTTTTTGCCATCCATATCCCACACCGAGATATGCGCATGGCAACCGTTTCCTGTCAGGCCCTCGATCGGCTTGGGCATAAAAGTCGCGCGCAAGCCATGCTGCTCCGCCACTGATTTAGTCATAAATTTAAAAAACGAGTGTTTATCTGCCGTCGCTAACACGTCGTCGTACTCCCAGTTCATTTCAAACTGACCATTGGCATCCTCATGGTCGTTTTGGTAAGGATTCCAGCCCAGTTCCAGCATATGATCACAAATCTGCGTAATCACGTCATAACGGCGCATCACTGCTTGTTGGTCGTAACAAGGCTTTTCAGCGGTATCGAAATGGTCGGCAATTTGATCTCCTTCGGGAGTCAACAAAAAGAATTCTGCCTCCACACCCGTCTTGACCCGCAGCCCCATGTCCGCCGCTTCACCAATGAGCTTATTCAAGACATTGCGCGGTGCTTGCGCCACCAGCTCGTCGTCCATCACGCAGTTGCCCGCTAGCCATGCTACCTCGGGCTTCCACGGTAATTGAATCACTGAATTGGGATCAGGCACTGCCAGCATGTCAGGGTGTGCAGGAGTTAGATCTAGCCACGTTGCAAATCCAGCAAAGCCTGCGCCTTCGGTTTGCATCTCGCCAATCGCTTGTGCCGGCACCAATTTGGCCCGCTGCCCACCAAATAAATCGGTGAACGTCACCATAAAATATTTAATGCCTTTCTCTTTGGCAAATTTTGCTAAATCCAATGTCATGTTCTCCCCCTTGGTTTTGATTCAATTTTGGCCATGTTGTTTTTATAGTTGGCCTAAGTTACTAGTTTTAAGTTTACTTTAATAATTATCTTTGCCCGGCACCCAGCTGGTACCCGCAAGCGGCACACCTGACATTGCTGCGGCCTCTACCGTCAACGCGCACAGGTCTTCTGGTTCTAAGTTTAGCACGTGGCTTTTACCGCAAGCGCGTGCCATGGTTTGCACTTCCAATGCCATCACTTTCAAATAGTTTGATAAGCGTCGCCCGCCCACAATGGGGTCAAAGCGCTGCATTAATGCTTCGTCTTGGGTGGTAATGCCTGCTGGGTCACGCCCCTCGTGCCAGTCGTCATAAGCACCTGCCGTGGTACCTAGGTCATTGTATTCTTCTTCCCAAATCGGGTCGTTATCACCAATCGCAATCAAAGCCGCCGTGCCGATCGACACTGCATCGGCTCCCAGCGCCAAAGCCTTCGCCACGTCCGCTCCATTACGAACACCACCCGATACCACCAACTGTACTTCGCGGTGCATGTCTAAATCTTGTAGCGCTTGCACCGCAGGGCGAATACAGGCCAAGGTAGGCTGGCCCACGTGTTCGATAAACACTTCTTGCGTGGCTGCGGTACCGCCTTGCATACCGTCTAATACCACCACGTCTGCCCCCGCCTTAATGGCTAGGGCTGTGTCGTAATATGGCCGTGCACCACCGACCTTCACGTAAATTGGAATCTGCCAGCCAGTGATCTCTCGCAGCTCTAAAATCTTGATCGCCAAATCATCCGGCCCGGTCCAATCGGGATGACGGCAAGCCGAGCGCTGGTCAATACCCTTAGGCAAGTTACGCATCTGCGCCACCCGATCGGATATTTTCTGCCCCAGCAGCATACCACCGCCTCCGGGCTTGGCACCTTGTCCCACCACCACCTCAATCGCATCGGCACGACGCAAGTCATCGGGGTTCATGCCATAACGTGACGGCAAATACTGGTACACCAATTTTTCAGAATGGCCGCGTTCTTCTTCAGTCATGCCACCATCACCCGTGGTCGTCGAAGTACCTGCTGCAGTCGCGCCGCGCCCCAAGGCTTCTTTGGCAGCACCGGATAAGGAGCCGAAGCTCATTCCCGCAATAGTAATAGGGATATCTAATTCAATCGGTCTTTTAGCGTAACGCGTGCCTAGCACCACTTTGGTTTCGCATTTTTCGCGATAGCCTTCCAGTGGATAACGCGATACAGATGCACCCAAGAAAACAAGATCATCAAAATGTGGGATGCGCCGCTTACTACCGCCTCCACGAATATCATAAATGCCAGTGGCCGCTGCACGCCGAATTTCCGAGTTAGTGTAATCGTCAAAGGTCCACGGTTTGCGCGGCACGGTGTTGGGCTTTTTAGTGTCTGTCATGTCGGCTTCCTCTAGTACGCGCTGGCGTTGTCAATATTAAAGTTATACAGCTTACGTGCCGAGCCATAGCGTTTAAATTCTTCTGGCTTAGCATCGCTGCCGCTGCGCGTTAGTAAATCCGTTAGAGTAACGATATGCTCATCACGCATTTCCTTTTCAATGCAATCAGCACCCAAGCTTTTCACTTCACCGCGCACAAACAAACCTGCTTCGTATAATGAATCACCCAGCGCATCACCGGCATCACCCAGCACCACCAAATTACCTGATTGCGCCATAAAAGCCGACATGTGTCCGATGTTGCCCTGCACAACAATATCGATGCCCTTCATTGAAATACCGCAACGTGATGAAGCGTTGCCTTTAATCACCAACAAGCCGCCATGAGCCGTAGCACCGGCGTACTGACTAGCATCGCCTTCAACAATCACTGTGCCGGACATCATATTCTCGGCTACACCTGGGCCTACTGAACCATATACATGCACGGTGGCTTCTTGGTTCATACCTGCGCAGTAATAACCGGTTGAGCCCTGCACTGCCACCTCAATCGGATACATTAAACCCACCGCTAAGGCATGACTACCCTTAGGGTTCGTCACTTGCCATTGGCCGCTTTTGCTTTGCTGCAAGCTGGCATTTAAATTACGCAAATCAGTTTGCGCTAAGTCAATCGTTTTCATCGCTGCGCTCATGGTTAATGCTTCCAAAAATATACCGTACCAGGTTCCGGCTCCCACACCTGGGCGGTATCAATACCGGGTAGTCCTACCAAAGCACGAAACTCCGAACCAAAAGCAACATATTGTTCGGTTTCAGCCATCACTGCGGGCTTGCAGGCAATCGGATCACGCAGCACACCAAAGCCATCTTTAGTACCCACCACAAAAGTATAAAAGCCATCTAAGTCCTCGATACCTGCTTCCAACGCCTCGCCCAAATCATCGCCCTGCTGCATTTTATGGCTTAAATAGGCTGCTGCCACCTCAGTGTCGTTTTCGGTTTCAAAATCTAGCCCTGCGCGCACCAATTTGCGCCGCAAGCTGTTGTGGTTAGACAAAGAGCCGTTATGCACCAAACATTGGTCTGCCCCCGTAGAAAATGGATGTGCGCCTAATGTCGTCACAGCCGACTCTGTTGCCATACGCGTATGGCCGATGCCGTGGGTGCCACTCATCTTATCAATGGCAAAGCGCTGCGCCACCTCGCCGGGCAGACCCACTTCTTTATAAATTTCAATGGTATCGCCGCTGCTCATCACTCGCACGCTTGGTCGCAGCCGTGCTAGAGCCGCACGCGCCGCTTCGCTTTGTGTTACATCAATACTCAGCACCGCGTGAGTGTCTTTAGTATGTAAACTTACTTTATCGTCAATGGCTTTGCTTAAGTCTGCTTGCAGCTTGGCAAAATCTTGTTCGGGTTTATCTGACTGTACCGTCAGCTTCACCTGCTTGCCCGCTTGATCTGAATAGATAGCAATACCTGCGCTATCTGGCCCACGGTCGGTCATCGTCACCAACATATCGGACAGCAGACTACCCAATTTTGGCTGCAAGGCCGAATCTTTTAAAAACAAACCAACAATTCCGCACATAAGGCGCTTCCTATTTCATTATTGACGGCAAGGAACGTATCACTTCTGATAAGTGCGTTCAACACACAAGACATGATTTAAACCAGCGGCCTTATGCTGTG
>CALIFM010000224.1 GCA_938021685.1 uncultured Gammaproteobacteria bacterium
ATCAGCGATTTTTATATTCATTGGGTTGATAACGAGTGTCAGGAGGTGGCTGTTTAATGTACTACTCAACTAAAAACGGGATCGTATCCCGCCATTCAAATCCTAAAACCTTAAGAGGTCATCAAAAGGCAACAGAGGATGATTACAATCGATTTATGGCCAACGAAAATAGGCAAAAAGCCGAGGCCATTAGAGAGATCGATAGTCGAGATGAGGCTAAACAAAAAGCTATAATTGCGGAAAAAAAGCAAAAGCTAATTGAATCCGGTTTAACTGCCGAACAAGCTGAAATCATCCTTTCTTAAAAAACGGAATAAATCCCGCATGACAAACCCCGCTGCTATCAATCTCAACAACCGAGCTTTTGTGGAGCTTGATAGTAGCGAGGATTTAACAGAATCATTAACCAGACTGATCACTGACAACAAGAACAAACCTAAGCGGGTTGATCTTGTTGATCATGATTACCTGATAAGTGATGATATAAACATACCATCAGGCTGGCGAGTTGTTGGGTGTGGTGATGGCCAGGTGCATGCGCCAACCACCATAAAAGGCAAAGGTTGTTTTCTAATTGGTAGGCTTTCAGAGGCAACAAGAAACGCCGAGCTATCGCAGTTTAGAATGATTGTTGAGGACGACAGCCCAGGCATAAGGTTAAAGAAGTGTAGAGAGTCTGATTTTAGAGATATTACGCTTGTAAAAAACACGCATTTAAAGATGGGGAGGCCAGAGCAAGAGCTAAAAACAGGCCGAGCCATTGAAATGCTTGGTGGGGATAAGCATGGCGTTTACATCAATACTTTTAACAGGGTTGAAACTGTTGGATTTGATACTGGTTTTTATATCGAAGGTGATCTAACTGTTAGTGGTAGAAACAAGCAACGATGTAACGGCAATAAGTTAATCGACTGTAGAACAGATAGCGGGAAAAAAGGTATTTCAATTTCTGGCACCGCTCACATAGACATAGCTTTTCATCATGCAGAGAGAAACGAAGTAAACATACACCAGAGAAAACCACTAGGATCGTGCTACTCATTAAGAACTAATGTTATCGGCGGTTATCTAGAAAAAAGCAAAAACGGCATTGACGTTGATTGGTCTAATTCGTCAACAGGAAGGGCGGGAACCATGAGGCTATATGGCACTAGAATTGGTTTGTCTATCGACCCAAACAATCAAATTACAATACATTCCTAAAGCTAGGTAACTATGTCAAACGATAAAAAAGCATTTGATACGCCTTGCGTTATTTGCGGTGGTTATCACTGCGAACACAGGGCAAGGCCACAAAGCCAAAACCAGCACTCCGCTGGATTGAGCGTTGACGATATTAAGTCCATTGTTCAAATGTATGTGGAGGGCATGCTTTCCGGCCTTGATAATAAGATCAAGGTAATCATTGAACAGTGCGAGGAAGGTAGAAAAGGACAAATATCAGACCTTGTTAAGCTTTGCGTTGCTGAGCTTAACATTGAATCTCAAATACAAACTCTTGCCGATCAGATTGAGTCGTTATCATCATCAGCGTTAGATAGCGACAAAGTAAAGTTGATTGCCAAGGATGCCGCTGCAGAATGTTTCTCAATTCTGATTGTCAATTACTGCACCGAAAACAAGATAGACGATAAAATAGCGCTTGCGCTAGAGGGCTTTGATAATTTCAGTCAGGAGCAAATCGAGGGATTTGTAAAAGATAAGTTTGATGAGCTTTTTGGCCAAATAGATTTAAAGCAACAGATACAGGAATGTATAAACAACACTGATTTTTCCGATGAGTTTAAATCTGTTGCGTTTGATTGCATAAAAGATTTCTTGCAAGAGATATACGATAACGCATCTAGCGGGCCTGGGCCTGATGGCAACACAACCGTTGTTGGTAGCCAGTTAAGTTGCAACCAATCAGGCATGCTCACATCGTCTGTTTTTAGTTCTGATGGTTCAATAAGCCAAGCAACAGAGGATTTATCAAAGTTTATCGGGCCAAGCCGGAACATAATCACTGATCTAGATGGTGATTGTGATGAGTTTGGCAACTTGCGTATTGGTCTAGGTCAAAGTGCTGCAAATTATCTTGATGTAAATCTTAACTTATCAAAATTCTTTGATGCCATGCCGTTAAATTTCGGCGTATGTTTCGACTATGGCGGGCCTACCTATCCGGTAATCGATGGAAAGGTAACGCTAAGGGATTCATTAAAGTGCGAGCGGTGGAATGGTGGCTATGATCATGTCAGTTACAGCCAGGCCGATGATTGCCGAGTTATACGCTACAAGGGGCCAACCCAAGCCGATATAGAATCTATTGCTTTGCAGGTTTATAACGGGTTGCCATCGCAATCAGGTTTAACACTGCAGGAAGTTAAAGCCTGTATCCAATCAGTAAACAACACGCTTTGTGTTACTGATGTTGATATGGGTCTTGATTCTGATACTGGTGAGCTAAGCATTGCAATTACAGATCAATGCGGTACAAAAAGAGCATCAGCTTTTATTCCGCTTGACCCAACGGGTAACAATGGCATAACTGAGCAGCAAGCAAAAATCATTGCTCAGAACTGTATTAATGACACTGTAAAAGCGATTGTTCTGCAATGCATTGCTGATAACGTTGATGTTCCAACCACGCAAGATATAGAAAACATTGTACAAAATTGGTTTAATTCAAACCCAAATCAATTTAACAACTTAATTCAATCATGGTTTAACGCTAACCAAGATGATTTTTGCAACTTGTCGGTTGGTCTTAATTTTGATCAGGCAACGCGTGAGCTTACATTTACTGTAACCGATCAGTGTGGCGCATTATCAGCATCGCAAGTAATACCAGACATAACAGGTGTTAGCGAACAGGAAGCAACAACGATTGCAAAACAACAGGCTCAAATCTGTATTAATGACCCTGCAAATGATAGCCGTTTTTGTAACTCAAGCTTGCAATTAAGCCTTACATCGGCTGGCATGCTTCAAGCTACTGTAACCGATGGTTGCGGTAGTCGATCAGATAATCAAGATTTGAGCGCTTATGTTCAAAGCTTAATACCTGATGTTTTGTCGTACTGTTTGTCTAACCTGCAGCTTAATTATTCTGGCAGCACATTAAGCGTATCTGTTGATCAAGAAAATTGCACAAATACATTGCTTGGCCAAGTTAACTTGCCAATCGATGGCAATGGCAATACCGTTGAGTGTTGCAACACTAGCGCAACTTTTGGTTTTAACGGTCAAACATGTGTCGGTACGATAACGATTAATCAATCTGCAGGTGATGCGGTTCCTGTAGATATACCTTTTGCAGATATATTTAGCGTGCAAGACACATCAGAGAATTGCCATAAAAAGCAAGCGCTCATGATGGGTAACAAAACATTGCTTGAGGTTCCGCTTGCGGTTGTTGAGCCTCAAGTTGTGAGAGTATTTGAGGGCAATGCTGATATAGACTTGAATTGCTTAAACGATTGCCAGTATTACTATCGATGCGACAATGATACGTTTTATTGTTTTTCTAACGGATTACAGGTTCCAATAGCGCAAAGCGCCGAGCCTAGAATTGCCATGTTTATTGGCTGGTTAAATCCTAGATTGTTCGCTTGTAAATACGCTGGTTTTGGTCGTGTTTATTGTGGCAACTACACTCAAACTTATAAACACGATGAAAATACCGCCAAGCTTTGCGTGTGTGCTAGCAGCGCAACATCAGGCGTTAACTTAACGTTGCCATCGGGTTCTGATTATGAGATTGATTGGGGTATTGGTGCTGGTTACGTGACCGCTCAAAGTGGCGTTGAAGCAACTAATAATTATCCTGCAGAATGGTGCGGAACCATAACAATTAGGTTGCCGCTTTGTGAGGACAATGAGAACATAGTAACCAGGCTATCAGGGCTTGAAGCATCGCCAAGCTTTTGCGGCTGTTAAGAGGGTATAAAAATGTCATTCAAAACAGCCAAAGGCTTTTATCCAACTGATGTTGACTTTGAGCCAAAAGGCGGGCCAATCGATTGGCCTGGTGGCAAAGACGATGAAAGCAGCGAGCCATCATCGGCATGCTGTGAGGAGTTGCTTGAGCACTTTAAATGCGAACCCAAACCAACCGGTTGGGTTATAACTGATGGCCCGTTGTGCGGCCTGCCTGTTTATTACATTGAAAAAACAGACGAATGCGTAACTTTTAATCCACTTACTAAAGACTATGAGGAAATAGATACTATGGCTAACACCATTGGAACACCGGCACCAGCCGACAAAGGTATTAACTGTTATTGGGAGCTTGTACAAGCTTCTGTTTGCGCTGTTGATGCTGAGGTATCGCTTGCACCGGCTGATATTCTCGCGCTTGTTGCCGGTGAGGCGTTCAACACTGCAGGGGAGCCGGTGGCGGTTGACATAACTGCTGATGATCAAGAGCTTGTATGGGCTGATGTATCTGGCTTTCCTTGTGATTCAAAGGTTAAGCATGCGGACGGTGATTTTATTGTTACCACTGCAGAGGCTTGCGTTCAATCTGTTAACGGCGATATGTTTAATTTGGCGCAAGGCGGTAACGCGGTGCTTGGTGATTCGCAAGTTGGCGATGAGGCACCAATTGCAATTGATGAAACTGTTGTTGTCCCAGTTGGCTCAGCGGTTCGCTTTTGTTTCAAAGTTAAGCTTACTCAACCAGTAGCTTAATAAACCGATCTATCCACTTAACACCAGGGGCTTTCTATGTCGCAAAGACTAGGCAAACCAGTTGCGCCAAGCAAGGAGTGTAACCCTTGCCGATTAAGCGCGGTGCGCGGGCATTGTGGCCGGCCAAATAATACCGTTTCATACCAGTATGGTGATGTGCGCGGTGATACGCTGGCTGAGTTTGTAGCGGCGTGGGAGGCTTCTGGTGGTAAGACTTGGATTGGTGGCTTTGATGGAACGGGGCCAGGTGAGTGTCATTGGTATTGTCCGGCTTTAGATGGTGAGGATTTTATTATTGATGGCGAAGTTCAGGCCGAGTTTGTATCTAAGCCTAACCCAAGGGTTGGAGAGCCCGCATTTGATCTAATGTGCCCGCCATTAAAGGCACCGATGTTTGCAACTAAGCGTGAGGCTGATTATTCGGTTACATGCTGGCATCAGGTTTTCTATGAGGCTGGTGTTGATAACACGTTTACAAGCTTTAGAGACACTAACGCGACGATTACAGCGGTTTTTGATGATGGGTGCCCTGATGCAACCTTTGAGATTCCAGACGCTACAGGCGGCTGGACAAATCAAA
>CALIFM010000225.1 GCA_938021685.1 uncultured Gammaproteobacteria bacterium
CCTGCTGAACGTTGCGCATCAGTTTCAAACTCTAACCGACTGGCACTTGCAAACGCCGACAAACCAAACCAAAGAGAGCAAGCAAAGTGGAGGCGCAGCATGAGCTATTTAGATCGTTGGGATGTGGTGATCGGACTTGAGGTGCACACCCAACTAAACACTCAAAGTAAATTATTTTCAGGCTCCTCTACAGCCTATGGCGCGCAGCCCAACACTCAAGCTAACGCAGTCGATATCGCTCTGCCCGGTGTGTTGCCAGTCATGAACAAACACGCCGCTGAGCTAGCGATTCGATTTGGCTTGGCCGTGGGTGCTAAAATTAATCAGCGCTCGGTGTTTGAGCGTAAAAACTACTTTTATCCTGATTCGCCTAAGGCGTATCAAATCAGCCAATTCATCACCCCAATTGTGGGTGAAGGGTCACTTAGCATTGAAACCGAAGCTGGTACTAAGGTAATTGGCATCACTCGCGCGCATCTTGAAGAAGATGCAGGCAAGTCATTGCACGATGCCTTTAACGATCGTACGGGCATTGATTTGAATCGTGTTTGCACGCCATTGATTGAAATCGTTTCGGAGCCCGACATGAGCAGCGCCGAGGAAGCCGTGGCTTATTTACGCAAGCTACACAGCTTAGTACGCTATATCGGTATTTCGGACGGTAATATGCAAGAAGGCTCGTTTCGCTGCGATGCCAATGTGTCACTAAAACCCAAGGGGCAAAAAGAGTTGGGCACCCGTACCGAGCTCAAAAACATCAACTCGTTTCGCTTTGTCGAGCGCGCGATTGAGTTTGAAATCGAGCGCCAGCTTGACATCTTAGAAGACGGCGGCGAAGTGGTGCAAGAAACCCGTTTATACGATGCTGACAAAGACGAGACTCGCTCGATGCGCAGCAAAGAAGAGGCGCACGATTACCGCTACTTCCCTGACCCTGATCTACCGCCGATGGTAATTGACGATGCCACCGTTGAGCATATAAAGGTACAAATGCCTGAATTGCCCGAGGCACGGCAACAACGTTTTGAGCAAGAATATGAATTAAGTGCTAGCGATGCTGCAAAGTTAGTTGGTGATCGCGCCTTTGCCGATTATTTTGAAGCCACGTGTGAAGCCAGCGACGCGCCGCCCAAACTAGTAAATAATTGGTTGATGGCCGAATTGTCTGCCCAGTTAAATAAGGATGATATTACCCTTGCTGATTGCCCCATCAGCAGTGATGCACTGGCCCTATTATTAACGCGCATTCACGACAATACTATCTCGGGCAAAATTGCTAAAGACGTATTGAGTGTAATGTGGCAAGCCGAGGGCAAGCAAAACGCTGATGAGATCATCGAAGCCAAGGGCTTAAAACAAATCACCGACACGGGCGCGATTGAAGGCATGGTCAAAACCATTATCAGCGAGAACCCAGACCAAGTGCAGCAATATTTAGACGGCGAACAAAAGGTGCTGGGTTATTTTGTGGGGCTGGCGATGAAGGCCAGCCAAGGCAAAGCCAACCCCAAACAAGTCAACGAAATACTGCGCAAACTATTAAATAGTTAGGATACAATCGCTTGCTTGAAATACGGGTTTGTAGCGGCTGCATGCCAGCCCTTAACCTGCGTTGTTCAAGCAAATATGCGCCCATAGCTCAGCTGGATAGAGTACTTGGCTTCGAACCAGGTGGTCGGGAGTTCGAATCTCTCTGGGCGCGCCATTTTTTAATGACTTACTCATCTAAGCGCATAGACTGAATACGCGTTTTCAGCTTGCTTTTTAGGTCTTCCTCTTTTTCCCAAACAATACAGTTATATTGCCGAATATCAAAATGCAAGTTGTTGATATCATCTTTTCTGCAAGTCCAAATCACGGGTATTCCGATTCCTAACGCATAACCAGCTTCAAAATAAACGCCGCCTCTATGGCCAGTGAAGTCCGCGACGATTGCGATGCTGTTCTCAATTTCATAAATAATACGGTCATCAATCTTATCAACGTGTTCTATCTTGTCTACTCGCTTAGGAATAAAACCTGCACTTGATATAGCTGCCTCAATGTTATCGCCACAAAGGCCCATTGAATCATCGAACGACATAGCGATAAAGATTTGCTGGCTAGTATTTTTTGTGAACTCAAATTGATTCCAACCTTCAACAGTGACTGTTCCTAATCCGCCTATACATTTGTGATCTAATTTTCCAGCATACCAACCAACTTCATTGCAATAGTTTACTATTTGTATTACTTGCTCCCAGTCGCTACTCCACGTCACTGACAACCACTTTGGATTATCCGAATTAACTGGAACGAGTTGCCCAATATCATGGGAATCATTAATAAGCTCGCGCATAAGCAATTCCACGCGCTTTTTAACTTTCGGTTTTTGCTGATTTGCAATTTGATGTAATGCCTCAATGGTAATATCTGGGCCATGCTGCCGAATATATGCAGAGGCTTTCACCCTCCGCTCATCACCTTTGTCTCCTAATACCGGAGGTGGCGTATCGATAAATTCGCCAAGCTTCCGATCTTCCTCTGTTATTGCCGCTTTATATCCTTCTGGTTCATTTCCAAGGCATCTATATATTTGAAATGAAATTCCACGTGCAAAATGTAAATCTCCACACTTTGGGCAGTGGATATGCCAGCCTTGTCTTCTGCCAGATGTTATGTCAAGCATACTGGCTTCATGCTCCAAACAAATACCACAGATTTCAGTTACCATCGTCGATAGCTTATTATGTTTTTGTTTCTTGACTATACTTGATATTCAAAAAATTTGGTAACGCCTGATTTTCTAACAACCCATTATTTCTCTAATAGCTAAATGACCACTACGAACCTCGTTTTAGCCTCCTCATCCCCTTTTCGTAAGGAGTTACTGGCGCGGCTGGGCTTGCCGTTTATTACGCACTCACCCGACATTAACGAAAGCGCACTTGAGAACGAAACGCCGCAGGCTTTGGTGGAGCGTCTAGCCATTAGCAAGGCTCAAGCAGTGAAAATCGATTATCCTGAGGCACTCATTATCGGCTCGGACCAAGTGGCAGTGCTGGATGAGAAAATCATTGGTAAGCCACGCGATCATGACGATGCCATTTCGCAGTTAGAGGCCGCATCAGGCCGTACGGTTAATTTATACACGGGCTTGTGTTTATACAATGCAGCCAAGGGCACTATCCAGCATTGTGTTGAGCCTTTCACCGTGCAATTTAGGCACTTATCTCGACCACAGATCGAGCGCTACCTAGAAAAAGATCAACCTTATGGTTGCGCAGGCAGTTTAAAGTCTGAAAGTTTAGGTATTGCGCTATTGAGTTCTTTACAAGGAAATGACCCTAATGCATTGATTGGCCTGCCTTTAATTCAATTGACTAGCATGTTAATTAAAGAAGGTGTTCACCCTGTTTAGGGCAAGCTTACATCCACTACATAACGCCCATTTAACCAATTTCGCCCTAGCAATAGCTTATACGTTGAGCCACTTCGGTCATTTAGATTGACCAAAGTGCGGTGCTTTTCCCCATCA
>CALIFM010000226.1 GCA_938021685.1 uncultured Gammaproteobacteria bacterium
CGCCGTGATTGGTCTTTAAGCCGAGTAATGCTGCCCCAGCGCCCGCCTGTTGGCACTAAATCCAGTTCACGCATAAAGCCCGACATACTATTGCCAAGTAAAATCTCAGGTGTTTTCGTTTTCACAGCTTCGGTGGCTAACCACGACAACATAAGCCGGGGGATTGAGCCATAGGGTAAACCAATATCAGGGTCGCCAGCGGCCATCGTTAGGGAGTAAACCCCATTCACCCGCTTGTGGTGTAATTCGCCGGTATTGCGGTGCGGCATGGTTGCCTGAACCATTGCTCTGGCCATAAACCCTAATGCCCCTGCCTGCTTAGCCTCGTCCGCTTCGATGGCTAAGGCTTCTTTTATCAGCTTATCTAGGTGTTTATTCAATTTAATTGGCTGTTAAGTTGCTGCATATTACAGCCATAATAATGTAATTTTTAAAGTTGTACGCTTTGGCTCTGTGGCTTGGTTGTTAAAACAAATCAGCATGGCTGCCCGTTCTTTCAAACCGCAGCACATTTTTATCGATGCGATAAATCAATAGCCAATCGGGTTCGATGTGTAAATCGCGGCAGCCAGCCCAGTTACCCTTGAGCGGATGATCTAAGTAAGCCGCTGGTAAGGGTTTAGCTTCGATCAACAGGGTTAAGACTTTTTTAAGGGCATTCATGTCTTTGCCGCGTTTCTTTGCTCGTTTAACATCGCGCTTGAATTGCCCAGCATATTCGATGCGGCGCATTTATATTCCTAGCTGCTGGAATAAGTCGTCTGCATCTTTAGCTTGCTTCACGTCTTTGCCTTTGCCGCTTTTATTCAGCGTTTCAGCCGTTAGCTTATTGGGTATCTTGACATCGAAAGGAATGCCATTGTTAAGCTCAATATGGCGGTAGAACAAACGCACGGCTTCGGATGAGCTAAGACCGACTTGCTTTAAAATATTCTCGGCCTTGCTTTTTAGCTCGTCATCGATGCGGGTATGGATAACTGATGTTTTCATAGTCTGAATGTATCACATTTGTGACACGTAATCAAATATAAAAATCGAATAAAATGGCTGTGATGATACTGCAATTAAGCTGCGTTATGCAGCCATAAGGGTGTCGTGCGAAAACCGAAGAGTAAAGCCGATTTTAGATTCCACTTTATTGATAAGCTCATTGGTATTGATCGGCTCTTTGGTGACAAAACCATCATGGGCAAGCAATGTGATGTTATCGCCATATAAGCCCATCGCAATATCCAGCGCCTGTACCTCTATGCCTGTGAGTATGTGTGAAAGCATTTTAGCCTTTTTGTTGGTTACAGTCCTGTGCTTACCTAACGCATTTAAGATGCCGCCACGGCTTATTGTTTGCTGCTTAAGCACTGTATTGCCTGCTTGTTCAAACTCTTTGGCTAGTTGCTTCACCTGTACATTTTCAAAAATGGGAGCATAGCAGCCGTATTCGACTTCTTCGATGCTTGTTGTTCTTAAATTAGCACCAAAGCGAGGGGAACAAACTAAAGCATTAATTGATTCTTTTACGTGGTCTATGGGTGAGCCGCACTCATCACTCAAATATT
This sequence comes from uncultured Gammaproteobacteria bacterium, assembly GCA_938021685.1. Taxonomy (GTDB): domain Bacteria; phylum Pseudomonadota; class Gammaproteobacteria; order Arenicellales; family Poriferihabitantaceae; genus JAAELZ01. Next base: position 1,557 of record CALIFM010000226.1, read on the forward strand.
GTCTAAATGCTTTTTTATTCGCTAAAAAATAATCAATCATTGGGTAATCGCCACCGAAGCGTTTAGCTAGCTCGTTTAACAGGAAAGGGTGACAGGCTTCGATGTCGTAATCGTTCTGACCATTTAACAAAGCCGCCCTTATCCCTCTTGGAGAGTTTTGCAGATGAATGCTTTGCCCATATAACCTACCGCTTGCTGATTCGCGGTAATGTTGAATAATCGTGCCGGGTTCTGTTTGGTTTACATTAGAGGCCTGCGCCAAGGCATCAAAGGTACGGCTATGCTGTAGGCTAGGGTTAGCTTTCACGTAAGAACGGCCTGCTGCCAAATCGATTTTAACATTGGCGCTAATGTTGTTTTCGGTGGCGCGGGTATGGCCATTTACATCTTTGCTGCGGATGGCGCGTGGGTTCTTTCTAATTGGCCTAATAGTTTTACCGCTAAATTCGACTAGGCTTGCTGGCTCGTTAGCCTCAATCGCCTGTTCAACCAGTGTAGTAGCTTTATATGTCATTCTGTACGCTTGACCGATGGCTTTATTCTGATTGTGCTTGCCGACCTTTTCAAGGTAGTCGTTTTCAACCAAGTATCGATTAAAATCACCGCTTGATGTAAAACCACATTTGCGCTTGTATTCAGCTGTAATAACGCAACAGTCGGAATAAATTTTATGTTCCCTGAGCATGCCGCTATGCATGTGCCATAAAACCTTGCAGACAGAGAATAGTTGCTTTTCATCGAGGCTGTCCGTGCCTACTAGCTGTGATTGTATTTTTTCTAGTACAGTTTTCTTAATGGCCATTTACTACCAGCTATACAGCCCTAACAAAACAAAAATATAATACCAATAGTTAAAACGCATAAAACCCAATGAATACAATGCTTTATTGGTATTTTCACCATTTCCTTTGCAACTAAAGCCCCCGGCCCGGCGGAAGGGAGCATTAGGATAGGAGAGCAATGAATAGGATAGGGGTAATATCCATGGATATGTACCCCTTCTATGCTTAACCAGCTTTCTTGCTGCACTCTTCAACTTGATAGACGGGATCATTTGCCGCATCTAATCTGTAAATCGACCACAAAAACTGCTTTGAAGGCTCTTTGAATTTATTCAACAGCGGGCTAGGTGGCCGCTCACAGCCGATGTAATAGCCGCGCCTAGCAATTACGGGATTAATCTTCCGCGCGACGTCGGAAATGTTACCGATTGCACAGCAAGCAGCAACCGCGCCCGTGGGTGATTTGGGGTTCGCAGCAAGATGCTCGATCATACGCCTTGCTTGCTTTTTATCGGGGGATAACA
>CALIFM010000227.1 GCA_938021685.1 uncultured Gammaproteobacteria bacterium
TACCCGCTATTTTGAACGTATGGGCCATAAGCGCTTTGGTATGAGCATAAATGATTTACAACATGCTGATAGCGATCTCAAACATGTGATGCAGCAAATCGCTCAAACCCTGCCAAGTGCTAAGTACGCGCCGCGAATAGATAGTTTTTGGGGCAACTACACTTTCACACCCTTTGGCATTCACCGGGATACCGCCAGCATCTTTGTAATGGGCATTCGCGGTACACGCACATATCACACTTGGCCAGCACACTGTTTTGACTTTGAAAAAGACGGGGGAAACATTCCTGTCACCGAGGAACACTTAGCCATATCAGAAAAATTCATACTTCGCCCCGGCAAGCTGTTTTATTGGCCGTCAAACCGCTGGCACGTGGTCACATCAAATGGCGAACCTTCAATTACTGCTCAGCTGTCCATGCACCTAGCATAGCCTTACCCCAAAACACACACTAAACCGTTGGCGAGAGATAACTAAATTTAGAGTGGTAGCTAGATAAAATTGTAAATTCTTTCAAACCGCCGTCATCACCGCCTGTGACCACCCATGGTCCCACTTGCACCCATGCATGCGCCAGCCATTGCGGGGCCTCCTTATTTTGATTAGTCTCTTGATCAGCTTTCGAACCAGCTATTGCCTGCCCAGCACTTATTACGGCACTGGGTACCGCTGTCTCGGAGGCTTGTCGGTTAGCCTTGGCCATACCTACCTGCAACACATAGGGAATCTTATAAAAACGGGCATAAACCGAAAACACCATGGCTTGCACTAAGCACTTGGCCTCCCATGGTAATTTGTCGCATATCCGCTCAATAAATTGCCCGCAGCGTTTGGCCATCATAATCTGTTCAGGCGATGCAAGCGGACAAACATCCGCTGGATCTGAGCGCTGGCCCAACACATTTCTATACCATTTATAAGGAACAAATAAAATGCAAAAGCGCGCCCAAGCTGCTAACAACACCACCGCGATGACATGAAATTTTTGTCGCCACTTTGTCTTGATAGCAAAGCGCCAAACTGACTTAATGAAGTTCATGGTTACCTATTCCCAATAAGTAACTACCATACAGTTTAGCAACAAAGCAGGTGTTGCTTAATTGCTTGCAATATCACGCGCTAGGCGAAAACCGACGCGGTTATAGCGATGCGTTGTATCATAAGGCCGCGTATGCAGCACACTAGTATTAACTTCTGTGCACCAATTTCCACCTCGATTAATATGGGTTTTATTACAATCATCAAAACCTTGAGCATCTGTACCACAATCACTGGTCCACTCAGCCGCATTACCAATGACATGATACAAGCCCCACGGATTGGGCGTTTTACTTCTCACAGACCATGTTCCTTTAATTTGGCAGCGATGCTGATCTGGCGGCACCCAAGCTGGGCTGCCATGACGCACCTCATCACACTCAGGCAGGCTATCACCCCAAGGAAAGCGGGTTTTAGTGTCCGCCTTTGCTGCGTATTCCCACTCAGCATCAGTGGGTAAGCGATAGCGACCTTCAGTGACTGAATTAAGCCAAGTAATATACTGCTGCACATCGATCCAAGATACATTCACTACCGGCAAATCACCCCGGCCCCATCCATAGTTATCGGGCATATGATCACAACCCTTCATTGCCACACATATATCCCATTGCTCAACTGTTACCTCGGTTTCACCAATTTCAAACGCAGCAACATCGACCATCTTGATAGAATCGTTGTTGATTTTTTGTTCACAACTCTCACCAATACAACCTTTAACATAACGCCCTGGCTGAATGCTAATCATCGTGCTAGTGGGCACTTCAGCATTGCTATATTTTTGCAACAACTTGTTCAAATTACTTTGGTGTTTTGCATCGCTAATGTTCAAACCTGCTTGAGCATCACGAGGCACTCGCTCAGCGAGATTAAAAGCAATCAACTGGTTTTTTGCAAATTCACGACCTTTTTGTAACAGCCCAGAGCCATCAAGAAACAAAAATAAAGCAATAAACGTTATGGCATTTATACACCACTTGAAAATAGCTTTAATCATGTCAATGTTAATTTGATCTAAGTTAAAAATTATTCACAACAGTGTATTTGTAAGGCTGCAAAAAACTTAACTTTCAGGCTTTTCTAGACTGGCATTATACTTTAGCCATCCATCAAGAATATTTAATTTACTCAGCGGCGAATTATAAAGCATTCGCTCACTCTCAGAGCAAACTGCCACTTTCTGTTTTAGGCGTTCAAGCTTGGCTAAATCTACCAAAGGCATAAGCTGCGCATGCAGCTGCGGCTTATTTGTCTCTACTGGAGCGGGTGGACTGGCTGCTTTTGCACTTAAAGTTTGCCTTCGCTTTTGCTGTCGTTGGCGATAACTTGCTGGTGCTCGTCGCTGCGGCAAAGCATTTTTTTGGTGTATTTTGTCAGTATGAAATTTTCCTAGCAACAGACGCTTTAGCCAGTTCTCTTCGACCAGCTCCTTGGGGCCCCAAGCAATCAAGCTGGGAAGCATAAAAGCAGTTGCACGTCGATGTAGGTATCGACCGACTGAGCCTGGACCTAATTTTTGACTAGCGGGGATCGACAAAAACAATTTCAATAATCTAATATCTAGCAACGGCCAGCGATAATCAATGCCATAATGTGCAGCAGCCAAACTACAGTTTTCTAACCGAGATGTCATCTGCGGCGACCAACGATTGTTTAATGAAAAGTCATTTTGAGTTAGCTGACCACCGTCATAGCGCAATGGATCCATAAACAGGTTATGCAAATCAAAACGCTCAATTACTTCATTAGTTAACGGTATATGCGGCCATAGCTTCTGGCCGTTGCTTTGTAAGCGTCGCGAAACAACCGATTGATTTTGATAACGGTAATACAAATACCACCAACGTAGTGTGTGCAACGGTTTAGTTAGCCAATTGCCACGCTGGCGACTAAAAAACAAACCGTAATCACCATCATTCCAAAATTCGACTAAGGCCGTTGGTGCAGCATTGGTTACAAACTCATCACCGCCAAAGCCCGACAACAGCACATCAATACCTAATTGTTGGCATTGCTTATAAATCGGATAATGAGACATGCCATTTTCATGCTCTAACGGCATTCCGCTGATTTCCCAAAAACGCTGCATCGGCTCACGATAGTTATTGGTGAAAGTAGTGAAATGAGTCATCGCCACAGACGAGGTTTGTGCTACTGCCGCCATTGCTTCAGCAACCAGTTGGCTATGCGCATAACCAAGGCAGTGTAAATCTTTTCTGGGCGAACCCATGCAACGCGAAGCCACTGCCGTGACAGTGGATGAGTCTAAGCCGCCCGATAACTCCGAACCAACAGGCCCTTGTTGTGGGACTCGGCAACGCACGGCTTCAAATAACACTTCTTGATAAGCCTCAAGGTAAGCATCATCGGAATCCAGTTGTAAATCGGCTTCACGTGAAAAGGTGAAATAGGCTTGCGGCTGACCACTGTATTGTGATGTTACTAATAAACTATGCGCAGGAGGCACCTTATAAACACCATCAAATGGCGTTTCTTGCCAATGATCCGAGCGCAAAACAATATAGCGCGCCAACCAAGCTTCGTTTAAAGGCAGCACAGGCATCGCTAGTGTCGGTACCCTTTGTGTAGCTTCAGCAATAGCACGACGCAAATCAGGCACACTGGCAGCGAAATACGTTTGCTGCCCATGCTGAACATAATACAGCGGCCTGACTCCTATGTGGTCGCGCGCTAAAAATAATTGACCTGAACGTGGGTCACTAACGGCAAAAGCAAAGTCACCAATTAAATGACGCGTGCACGCCTCACCCCAATGCAAATAAGCGGCCAGTAATAAGCCTGCGTCACTTTGCCCTGTATAACTTTGAATTAGTACAGCAAACTCGCTGGGCAAATCAGCACTTAGTTGCTGGCGGTTATCAATGCGCGCCCATGCCACCACTTTAGCACCGCTGTCTTCATGGTAAGCCTCAACACCCATGCTGCCCGACAATCTCAGGCAGGCTTTAACTCCACCTAAAGCAGGGATTTTTTGCTGGCTGTAAACACCATAAAACATAATAATTTAAACGTCAGCTTTTATACTTGTCATCAGCGCAGTCTCTGATTAGCAACAAATCACACCACCTGCAAACTATTAACAAAGCGCCCTATTCGCTGCATTGCTTCGTTCAATTCTCGCTTTGATGTAGCATAAGAAATCCTGAAAAACGGCGAACAGCCAAAGGCCCTGCCAGGCACCACAGCCACATGTGCAGTTTCAAGTAAATGATGGCAAAAATCAGCATCACTGTTAATCACTTCGCCATCAGATGTACGTTTACCTAGCACCCCTTCGCAGCTGGCGAAGGTATAAAACGCGCCCACTGGCACATCGCAACTGATGCCTTCCATATCATTAAGCGCCTGCACTACTAAGTCACGGCGTTCTTGAAAGCTCTCACAGCGCGGCGCGAGCACGTCTTGCGGGCCATTCAGTGCTTCCACCGCAGCCGCTTGGCTCACTGAACAGGGACAAGAGGTAGCTTGGCTTTGAATGACCGTCATCGCCTTGATCAACTCTTCCGGCCCACCTGCATAACCAATACGCCAGCCGGTCATGGCATAGGCTTTTGACACACCATTTACTGTTAATGTACGGCTTTTTAATTGCGGCTCAAGCTGCGCTGGAGTAACAAATTCAAAGTCATCATAGACAATGTGTTCGTAAATATCATCTGCCAATAACCAAACATTAGGATGGCGCATTAGCACCTCAATGATCGGTGCATAATCTTCTCGGCTATAAGCGGCCCCTGTTGGGTTACTTGGCGCATTAAAAAGCAACCATTTAGTGCGCGCAGTGATCGCCTTTTCAAGGTCAGCCGCTTGTAGCTTAAAGCCATTATCACTAGCACAAGGCACCAACACAGCCCGCCCGCCGCAAATGCCCACGATGTCTTCGTAGGATGTCCAATACGGCATAGGGATAATCACCTCATCGCCCTCTTGCAAAGTGGCCATAAAGGCATTGAACAAAATCTGCTTGGCACCTGTGCCCACCGTGATTTCGCTGGGGGTGTATTGCAAATCATTGTCGCGCACGAATTTGGCCGCCACTGCTTGCTTTAATTCTGGCGTGCCGTCTAAGGCCGTGTATTTGGTATCGCCTGCCTTAATCGCCTTGATCGCCGCTTCTTTGATGTTATCAGGCGTATCAAAATCTGGTTCACCAGCACCTAAAACAATCACGGGGTGACCTTGTGCTTTTAGAGCTCGCGCCCGGGCACCAATTTGCAAGATTTCTGAAACTGTGATGTTATCGATACGCGAGGCAGTTTGCAGTACTGAAGCAGCTGTTTGGGTGGCAGGCATATTAATTAAGCTCGTTTATTATCCAAAATATAAGCTTACCGCAATCTACGTGGTAAACAAGCCTTGTAATCAAACAGGGCTAGGCTTCTTTGGTGTCATCGACAATGTTCATTGTTGCCACTCCGCTGTTGCCCAGTTCAACCGATGCAAATGGCCCACCGTGATAAAACTGCCCCGGATCGCCGGCATCAGCAGGTGGCGCCTCACTGAGTATTTGCTCGGCAAATTGCTCGGCATTGTCTTTAGGGCGATAACCCAGAAACTGCGCTTTGCTGTTATCCACGGGGGCGCGGTCATTGTTTGACACACCATACACCACCGCACAGCCCGTTACCGGCGTATCAATGGCACGCTCAACCAACTGCACCAAATCGTCGTATGACAACCAGCTGCCTAAGGCACGGGCATTAGTCACTTGCGCACAAGACAAGATGCGCATATGCACCGACTCTAGGCCACGCTTATCCCAATACAAACGACCCAAATCTTCAGCAAAGCATTTTGCTAAACCGTAAAAGGTGTCGGGCCGGTGCGGCGCATCGGTTCCAATAAATTCGTTTTTAGGGTGCATGCCCACTGCGTGAATTGAGCTAGCATACACCACTCGATTAAGATCATGCTGATAAGCTGCCTCCCAAATATTGTAAGCCCCCACAATGTTAGCTTGCAGAATATCGCCAAACGGGGCTTCATCGCCAATCGCACCAAAATGCACAACCATGTCCGCCCCTTGCAGCAGTGCGCTCACTTGCTCATAATTGGCTAAATCTGCCGCTTGATAGCGCTCGCCTGCGTACAGTTTACCGATATCATCCACTAAATCAGATGACACCAGTTCATCAGTCAGTTTGCTTAGCGGCTCACGTAAAT
>CALIFM010000228.1 GCA_938021685.1 uncultured Gammaproteobacteria bacterium
TGCAGAGCATCCCTTAGTATTGCTGGATTTGCCTCGCAGCCGTGAATATTTTAGAACCTTGTTTGAAAGCCGAAGCTTGAAGCCAAGTATCAGTATGCGCTCGCCCTCTTTTGAGACCGTACGTTCATTGGTTGCTAATGAGGCAGGCTTTTCAATTTTAGTGACTAAACCAAACCAAAATGTAGCCTACGATGGAAAACCGCTGGTGGAGCTAACTATTCGTGATAGCATTCCTGTTACCGATATTGTGCTGGTGCAGCACGCGACTACCCGTCCTACCGCATTGCAACAACAGTTTGTGAAGCACTGCAAAAGGCATTTTGAGCAGCAAGCATCATAAATTTAAATTTTGACACATTCATATGCAGCCCCTGAATACGGAGCAAATCTTAAATACTTTAGTAGGCTTTAACACCACTAGCCGCACTAGTAATCTAGAACTGATTAATTACGTCCGTAATTACCTAGGCGATTACGGAGTTGGTTCCACCTTAATCTATAATGATGAAGGTGATCGCGCCAATCTCTATGCCACCATTGGGCCTGATGATTTATCTGGTGTGATGCTTTCAGGCCATACCGATGTGGTGCCAGTTAAGGGCCAAAACTGGGACTCCGACCCATTCAAATTAAAGCTGCAAGATGGCTTATTATATGGCCGAGGTAGCTCAGACATGAAAGGCTTTATTGCCGCTAGCCTCGCTGCAGTGCCGCAAATGGTTGGCAGTCATATCAAAACACCGATTCACTTAGCTTTTTCCTATGACGAAGAAATTGGCTGCGTGGGTGCAAAAGACCTCGTTGATAAGCTCAAGTTGATGGAAGTCAAGCCTAAATACGGCATCATTGGTGAGCCAACCAGCATGCAAAGCATTATTGGGCACAAAGGCAAGCGTTCTTATCGCGCTGAATTCACAGGGCTTTCTTGCCACTCGGCCTATATAGATGACGGTGTTAATGCGATTGAATACGCTGCACATTTAGTGCTGTTCATCCAGCAGATGAATCAAAAACTGCTGCAGCGTGGGCAAACGGATTCAGCCTATTCGGTTAATCATTCTACATTCCAAACAGGGGTCATCAAAGGCGGCACAGTAATTAATATTGTGCCTAAAACCTGTCATTTTGATTTTGAGGTTCGGCACCTTCCCCAAGATGATATTGAAGCGATCTTGACTGAAATAACAAGCTATGCTGAGCAAGAAATTTTACCTGAGATGCAGGCCAAAAACGCTGATTGTAATATCACTTTTAGCATGTTGTCTGGCTACCCTGGTATGCACACCCACCCAGATTCCGCCTGTGTCGCCCTAGCTTCGTCGTTAAGCCACCATGCTTGCCAAGGCGAAAAGGTTAGCTTCGGCACCGAAGGTGGCTTATTTCAAGAAGGATTAAACCTGTCCTGCGTGGTTTGCGGTCCTGGTAGCATCGAACAAGCGCATAAACCTAATGAATTTATCAGTCAAGCGCAGCTCGTTGAATGCGATAACTTTATGCAAGCGTTAGTACACCAATGCAAAGAAGCTAGTTTTTGATTTCTGCCTTCAATTAATTAGCTTGTTAGTCAAGCTAGTTTTATTTTAGGTCAGTCTTTTTGACGCAACACCTGATATGGCGGTTTGTTTAACAAGCTCCATAGTTGCAATGAAGCAAGTAACGACAAGCCAATCATTAAAATTATAGGTAAGCCAAATAAATAACTCCACGGCACTTGCCACGGCAGCTCCAATACTCGTGAGCTGATTAAATACGAAACAATAAACAGACAAGCAGCAGCCAGCAAGCCAGCCAAGAAGCCAACAATGACCTGCTCGGCGATAAATCGTAAGCTCACTGTTTTTCGGCTAGCTCCAAGGGCGCGCAGCAAAGCCGCCTGCTTTTGCTTTTCATCAAAGGCCATTAATAACGCTGCCCAGAAAACCGCAATACCGGACAGCACCGACATTGAAAAGGTAAGCTCCATCGCAGCTGTAACCTGTTTGATAATGCGCTGAATCCGATCAATAATAAAATCTACGTTGATCAAAGTTAAGCCAACAAACTGCTTGTTAAGCTTAAGCTCCACTGCGCTTTTTTCTTTAGGCAAATAAAAGCTAGCGACATGGTTTTGACTGAATCGGTCTAGTGTCCCTTGTGGGAAAATCATATAAAAATTGGGTCTGAAGTTTTCCCAATTCACTTCCCGAAAGCTGCTTATTCGGGCAAGCAGTGTTTGCCCTTCAATAATAAATCCAAGCTCGTCATTTAATTGTAAACCAAGCTCTGCTGCCACTTCGCTTTCAACAGAAACGGGCACTATTTTATCATCAGGTGAATATTGGCCAATAAACTCACCTGCAATAATTTTATTTTCAAATGGCACACTGTCCACTTGGGTCAAGGCTAAATCTCGGTTTAATGGACCACCGCGCCCTTCTTTGCTGACTGATGTGCGTACAGCCTTGTCATTAATAGTTGACAAACGCCCTCTTACCACTTGGTAGATCGGCGTTTGTAAATTATTGTTTGCCAGTACCTTTTCAAAAGCAGGTTTATCTTGTGCGCTTAAGTCAAAGACAAAGCGGTTTGGAGCATCTTCAGGAATTTGCTGATTCCACTGGTCTAGCACTGTAGTTCTAAAAAATACAATTAAAGCAATTGCAAACAGGCTAATACCAAAGCCTGCTACTTGCATAGCAGTTAAGCCCGGTTTAGCCATGATATTAGAAATGGCCCCGCGTAAGGCGCTGTGCTGAATTTGCAACTTGGACACCCATTTGAGTAAAGCGGCGACAATCAAGGCCAATGCCACCACCATCACAATCATGCCTAGTACACCAATGAGAGCTAATCGGATATCGTTTGTTTGCCACCAAGCAATCGACACCAAGGACACTAAGGACACTAAGGCCACAGCAAGACTAAACAAGGGCGAGGTTTTTTGATCACCAAGTTGTTGACGAAACACGCGCGCAGGTGGCGTTTTAGATAAGCTGAGTAAAGGCGGCAAGCCAAAACCAAATACCATGCACAAGGCAGTCAACGGTCCGCTCAGCCAAGCGCTGAGTGCCGCTGGTGGTAATTGTGTTTTAAATAATTCATCTAGTAATTGCATCAAGATCGTATGCACAGCGTAACCTAGTATTAGGCCAATGAGGATCGCTGGGATAGACATAAATACTAGTTGTAAGGCATAAAGCACATTGACTTGTGCAGACTTAAGCCCAAAACAACGCAGCAAAGCCACTTGATCAATGTGGCGCTGAGCGTGGCGCGAAGCCGCTAGCGAGACCGCAATGCCGCATAGAATTACTGCTAATAATGCACCAACATTGATAAAGCCTTTGGCACGACTTAGGTTTTCACTCACTTGATTTTCATTGGATTGCGGGTCCACAATACGCTGGTTTACTTCTAATAAAGGCGTTGCCGCTTGATTAAAAGCATTAATCGCACTCGCATCTCCAGCTAGCATTAACTTGTAGTTCAAGCGGCTAGCTGGTTGCACAATCGCAGTTTGTTCAAGGTCTTCCCAGTTAATCAGCACTCGTGGGTTGATGCTATATAAATTACCACTCCTGTCTGGCTCCACGTCCAAAAGCCGTGTAATGTCAAATTTGGCATAGCCTATCTCAATGGTCGCGCCCAGCTCAATCCCGAGCCGCTCTAATAAGCGTAGCTCAACCCAAGCTTCGCCTTTTGGCGGTCGGATGTTTTCAACAACAGGGGGAGCACCTATGGCCATACGAGTGGTGAGCTGCCCTTTGATAGGGTAGTCATTATCAACTGCACGAATG
>CALIFM010000229.1 GCA_938021685.1 uncultured Gammaproteobacteria bacterium
CAATCACACCTATAAGTAAGAGATTGAAAAATTTTAAAATGATATGAATCTTAGCTTGCTAAATAGCTATTTATCTAATATCACTGCCGCGTAAACAACAACTTCACTGCTAAAGCCGCAAAAATAAACGCCGCCGCGCGGTTTAGTATCCGCTGCATCTTGCCTGAGTTATTCAGCTTGGGACCAATGTGCCCCGCCAGCAGTGCGATGCTGCCGAACATCAATAAGGTGGCCAACATAAACAGTACGCCCAGTTGCATCATTTGCAGCGGCAGTGGGCCACGGTCAATATGGGTAAATTGCGGCAAAAAGGCTAGAAAGAAGATTGCCACCTTGGGGTTGGTGACGTTCATAATAAAACCGCGCACGTACAGCTGGCTCGCGCTTAAAGCGGGCAATGGCTTGCCGTCCATGGCCATGCTGCCGGCATGAAAGGCTTGCCACGCTAAATAAAGCAAATAAGCCGCGCCGATGATTTTGATGACGGTGAATAAGGTGGCCGAGGTGGCCACCAGCACCGCCACGCCCAACGCCACGGCGGCGGTGTGTACCAAGATGCCGCTGGCCAGCCCTAGCGTGACCAGCAGACCCGCTGCGCGGCCATGCAACACCGATTGAGTGAGCACAAAAATATTGTCTGGCCCCGGTGAGAGTGCGAGTAGCAGCGCAACCAGAAAAAAACTACTGATAATATCGATGGGTAACATAATGACGGAAGTGCTTAGAGTTTAATCAGACAAGGCCACGCTGGCACCGACGCCCACAAACGTGCCGCCAGTCAGGCGTGCCATCCAGCGACGGGTGCTTGTGGCGATGGGGCGGCTTCTAAAGCGCAGGCTAAGCAAAGCTTAGCTGCCATGAATAAGCCCCACAGCGGCAATGATGGTGGCAAACATAAGCATAAATTGCGGTGCGATGGGCTGCGTCACATCCAAAAATTGTGGGAAGATCGCCGATAAAAATAAAATAGCTTTAGGGTTGCTGGCCGACACCAACACTGCCTCAGTAAAAATGCTCCAGCGGCTGCGTGTACCTTGTGATACGTTGGACGTGTTTAAATCCAGTTTGCCCATGTTGGCAAACGAGCTGTGAATAATCTTGATGCCCATCCAGATGAGATAAGCCCCGCCTGCGACTTTCATAATGCTATAGGCCAGCGGTGCAGTTTTTAGCAATGCACCCACGCCCAGCGCGGCCAGTAAGGCGATGGCAAACAGCGTGCATAAATTGCCCAACATGGTCAGCACCGCACCGCGGGCGCCATGCTTTAACGTGTTGATAATGACGATTAACACATTTGGCCCGGGCGATACCGAGGCCACTAAAATAGCAAAGGTGAATAAGGCCCAAGTTTCAAATATCATGGTGTTGCGCGGTTATTTGTGATGTGGCTTAATTATGGGCAAAACAGCGGCACATTACAAAGCAAGAATGATCCGATAGGCGTATCATCAAGACTGCTTTATCACTGACTGCTGCGCGGCTGGTTGCTATGAAACGCTTTGTTCAAGAATGGCTGCAAGAGATTGTTGCAGTGTCAACCACACTGTTTAAAATCTTAATCCCGGTGCTGTTGATTGTTAAGCTGCTGCAAGAGCTGGGCGCAACCGAATATTTAAGCATGCTGCTTGCCCCCGCGATGCAGCTGGTGGGCCTGCCCGATGCAGTGGGTATTGTATGGGCCACCACTTTGTTGGTGAATATTTATGCCGGCATGTTGGTGTTTGCCAACCTTGGCTTGTTTGGCAGTTTGTCGGTGGAGCAAGTTACGGTGTTGTGTTCTATGATGCTGTTGGCGCATGGCCTATTGATTGAAGGCACCATCGCCAAAAAATCAGGCATGAATGTGTGGTTGACTGTGCTGATTCGCATCGGCGGGGCTTTGTTGTATGGCTTCATACTGCATCGCATTTACCAAGCGGGGGGCTGGTTGCAGCAACCGGCACATGTGCTGTGGCAACCGGTGGTGCAGGCCGACCCCAGTCTTGCCCAATGGGCATGGGGGCAGGTGCGCAACTTGGCGGTCATTTTTGGCATCATTTGTGTGCTGCTTTTTGGTTTAAAGTTGCTTAAAGTGCTGGGCATTGAGCGCTTGGCGGCTTGGCTGCTGCAACCGGTGCTGCGCTTGCTGGGCATTGGCCCGGCGGCCACTAATATCAGCATCATCGGCATCACTCTTGGTTTAAGTTATGGCGGTGGTTTGCTGATTAATGAGGCGCGTCAAGGCACGGTGCCAGCGCGCGACGTGTGCATCGCGATGGTGATGCTAAGCCTGTTGCACAGCGTGATCGAAGACACCTTGCTGCTGCTCACCCTTGGTGCTGATCTAAGCGGCATGCTGTGGGGGCGTATGCTATTCACCTTTATAGTGGTGGCTATAATGAGCCGCTTGATGAATCGCCTAGGCGAAGTGCGTTGCCAGCGCTGGTTTTATAAGGTGGTGAGTCAAAGTAATTCTAGTTCTTCATTAAGACCCTAGGCTAGTCTCCTCTGCCTCTTCTACCAAGTTTTTCGAGTAAGATTTTTCATACCCCTTACTTAATAAAATTACTCCTTAGTATTCTAATGATGCAAGAAGCTGCTTAACTTGGCCTAGCTTAACAGAGCTTGGCAAGCGCCACTAATTCGAGGACTGAGAAGAGTAATGCGAACTAATAAACTTAGTAGACGTTGGCTTCTGTCTGATGCCAGTGCCAATTGGCAGCTTTAAATAAAGAGGCTATCCAGAAATGAATAGCCTCTGCGAGATGCTAGTAGGGTGCTATTTTTACCCAATTTTCATCGCCTTGCGATATGTGCTTCGGCACATCACCACGCCATTTCTTTTGTGCGCCTTCATGTACTTTAATGTAAAGCTTGTCGTCCTCAATTTGCCACACCTGAGGATCGCCGGGGCGCTTGTAGTTTTGTGATGCAGCCCATGCGCAGTAGCCATCATATTGAGGAGCGTATGCGACTGGGTCAGCTTTAAATTTGTCACGATTAGCTTCAGATGAGAAATACCAGACCGCGCCGTTCCAAAAATGATGATGCTTTGCACGGCCTTGTACAGGTTTTCCTTCAGTGAAGTAGGAAACCGTGTCGTAGCCGCCTATTGCGGTTGATAGCTGATTCGTAGCTTGAGCGTTACTAAAGAGCATAAGCCCTGCGGTTAAAGCAAACATTGAGCGAATTAATTTTTTTAGCATTTTTAACTTTCCTATTAATGAGTTATTGGAAAGCAAATACTAAGTGGCGGAAGCCAAGAAAGTATAAATATTCTATAACGGTTTTATAAGAGTTTTATAAAGATTGATAATTTAGGGCGGCTAGGGTCAAAGCTTCGTCCGAGATTGAAACTCAATTGTGAAACCATGTTGATTGATGCTTACCTTAACAGAGCTGCTGTGGGCTTCACGTTCAGTCAAACTTGCTTACTAAATTGCAAAACATCAGCTAGCCCTAATGCACTCTAAGTCAGTTCGGCTAAAAGAGGTTTCTAGAAATAAATCAGATTATGTTTAAAATGACCAATAAGTTGTTTGCAATAGTTATTATAAGTTTGCTAGCAGAACAAGCTTGGGCAGTAACAGACAAGCAGTTGCAGCAGCAAGCACAAGATGCGTGGCATGCTGGAAAGCTTAAGTGTATTATTCAAGAAAATTATTTAGACTTAGAACAGCATCGGCTACGGCGTGATCTAAGTATGCTTTCCCAGCGAGTGGTTTATCTTAATGACTACATTATAGAAGGCGGTGAGGTGACGGTATACCGCGAAGCCCACACCAGTGCAAATGACCCAAAGGCGAT